>JAOZPM010000195.1:0-3646 GCA_029932765.1 Bacteroidales bacterium
ACCCTTAATTTCAAGATAGACAATAAGACTATCAGCGACTTAGCCGAAATGGATTTAATACAGCTTAACGAGTGGATAAATAGTATAGAATCTAAAATTGATGAAAGAAAGCAAGTTATTGCTCATGAGATAATTAGAGAAATAAAAACACGATTAAGTTTTCTATTGGATATTGGTATTGATTACTTAAATCTTAATCGTCCATCGAAAAGTTTATCAGGTGGCGAATCGCAACGAATTAGATTGGCAACACAAATAGGATCGCAGCTTGTGGGGGTTTTGTATATACTTGATGAACCAAGTATTGGATTGCATCAGCGTGATAATTTACGATTAATAGAATCGCTAAAAGAGCTTCGTGATATGGGCAATTCAGTGATAGTGGTGGAGCACGACGAAGAGATGATTCGTGCCGCTGATCATATAGTAGATATAGGGCCTGAGGCTGGTCGCCATGGTGGCGAAATAGTTGCTAATGGAAATCTTGATAGCATTCTTAAGTCAGATTCTCTTACTGCTAAATACTTAAACGGTTTAAAAAAGATAGAAATTCCCAAAGAGATTCGCAAGGGCAATGGCAAATCCATTGAACTTAAAGGCGCATCGGGTCACAATCTTAAGGATGTAAACCTTAAAATACCATTGGGCAAGTTTATATGTATTACAGGAGTAAGCGGAAGTGGTAAGTCTAGCCTAATAAACGGAACATTATACCCTATTCTTAGCAATTATTTTTTCAGAAGCGAAAAGCAAGCTTTACCTTATAAAAGTATTAAAGGAATAGATAATATTGATAAGGTAATAGAAATTAATCAATCGCCTATTGGTAGAACACCACGCTCTAATCCAGCAACTTATACTGGAGTTTTTAGCGATATACGAAATCTATTTGCTGTTATTCCAGAGGCAAAAATAAGAGGTTATAAGCCAGGTCGTTTTTCATTTAATGTAAAAGGAGGTCGCTGCGAAACCTGTGGTGGCGCTGGTGTTAAGCTTATTGAAATGAATTTTCTTCCTGATGTTTATGTCAATTGCGACGAATGCTATGGCAAAAGATATAATAGAGAAACATTGGAAGTGCGCTTTAAAGGTAAATCAATTAATGACGTACTGCAGATGACAATAAATCAGGCAGTTGATTTCTTTGAAAACCATCCTCATATTCTTCGAAAAATAAAAACACTTCAAGAAGTTGGCTTGGGATATATTACTCTTGGACAAGCATCTACAACAATATCAGGTGGTGAAGCACAAAGGGTAAAACTTGCTACCGAACTATCTAAGAAAGATACTGGCAAAACACTTTATATTCTTGATGAACCTACTACAGGGCTTCATTTTGAGGATGTAAATGTATTACTAAAGGTACTATATCGCCTTGCCGACAAAGGAAATACCATTATTATTATCGAACACAATTTGGATGTAATAAAAGTGGCAGATTATATAATAGATATGGGCCCTGAAGGCGGTGCTGGTGGTGGAATGATAATAAATCAAGGTAATCCCAAACAGTTTATAAAGAAAGGGATAGGATATACTGCAGACTACCTTAAAACAATGCTAAATACTTAATAAATAAGAATAACTAGACTTTATTATCATATTCCATAAAACTTCCATCTTTATAGAAGAAAACAATTTTATCTAGCTCTTTTGGTATTCCTTTTCTTTGATTTGAGCCATAATAAGGAATATCTTCCTCTTTTATATCTTGCATTATCTCTGTATTATTTTCTTTCGATTTCAAAATATTATCATTTTCGAGTAAAAACTTTGAGTTTTCTTTCTCCATATCTTCTTTCAAATTGTCACTATTATCCTTTTTTTCAACAATTTTTCCTGTCAATAACCAGTTGCTATCCACATCAGGAAAGCTATCAATTATTTTTAAAACATAGTCTAAACTAGGATTATTTCTACCTTTCAAAACATGAGATAATCCAGATCTTGGTACTCCAATTTTATCAGCAAATTGTGATGCTGATAAAGAATTTTCTTCCATTATTTTCTCTATTCTTTTCTTCATATTTATTGGTGTTTTAATATTTACAAATGTAAATAATTTTTCATTAGTTTACATTTGTTTATAATAATACTTATTCAGAAATATGAATAACAATTGTTAATTACTATGCTAGTTTACATTTGTAATCCTTAATTTCACATAATGCAATTTATTAAATAATAACTTTAGATAAATTTTGTATTCATTTGGTTTAATGTTTTTTAGAAGTATTTTCTTTTGAATAATAATAAGAAATTTACATTTATATACAACTATCCTTTAAACTGCCTTTACTTTTGTAAATCACACCATATTATGTGTATAAAATAGTATATTTACAATTATACACGATGGTAATCACAGCATCATTATAAAATAATTCACTGGTCTTTTGAGAATATATTTAAATTATTATTACTAGTTTATTTACGGTACTATTTGGGATTAGTACAATATCCATATTGGTGTTTTTTGCATATGTAAATCAACGCTATTTTTCACACTTCTCCCCTACTTATAAAACTAAAAACAAGACATCAATTCATGATTTAGAAACTAGATTGAACAAAAAAAACTCATTAGAAAAAATCCAATGAGTTTTTAATTAAAATATTATCATAAGCGGGATTCTGTACACAAAATAAATTGTGGCTTATCATTTATCTAGATTACGATTCGCATCGCAACTCAATCGACCCACCCTCTAATTTAGCCGAGTAAGCATTATATGCACCCTCGAAAGGGAGCAAACATTAGTTTACATGGTCTTTCACCCCATAAGGTTTACCCAACTACAATGTCACCATTGCAGCTTGTGAGCTCTTACCTCACTTTTTCACCCTTACCCCGAAATATCGTGGCGGTTATTTTCTGTGGCACTTGCTATCTACTATCAAAAGATAGTAGTCTTCCCGTTAGGAAGTATGCTACTCTATGATGTCCCGACTTTCCTCTCTTTATCCAATAAAATGCATAAACAGCGATAAGCTCAAATATCTTGCTGCAAAAGTAGTTTATTTTATATAAACCTGTAGCAATTATTAAGCTTTACACCATTTATTATACATAATTAGACGACCAATACACATTTCAACATCCTGAGTTAAACAATATAAGAAGAAAAATTAGAGTAATTATCGTCCTACTAAAAGTAATAATATGCTTATAATATTCAAAATAACAGATACTTGACTCATTAGATAATCACTATAAATCATCAATAAATAAATTTATAAATATTTTATTATTCAATTAAAAAAAATATTTATCTTTGCAGCCTCAAAAGAAGGACTCGTAGCATAACTGGATACTGCACTACGTTACGGCCGTGGCGATTGGGGGTTCGAATCCCTCCGAGTTCACAATGATTATTAAAAGCATCTGCATAGCAGATGCTTTTTTTATACCCAATATTTTCTTTCAAGCTTGCTTGAAAAAGAAAATATTGGGTATAAAAAAATAGCTTTTGTATTACACAAAAGCGTATTTTAATAATCATTGATGTGCCTCCCCCATTAGGATAGCCGCCGTTTTCAGGCGGCAATCCCTTTCTTAAACCAATCTGTTATATTTTCTGAATAATTAAATAGCTTTTGTATTACACAAAAGCGTATTTTAATAATCATTGATGTGCCTCCC
>JAOZPM010000082.1:0-13633 GCA_029932765.1 Bacteroidales bacterium
GGCAAAGATATGGTAATTGTTGATTTGTTTATCTGTTTATTTGATTAATTGATTAGTTGTATTAGCTAAATCTATTTTAGTAATTGCAAAGACCCTATTACACCCAGTGATTGGAATCAGAAATAGTATTATTATATTCTCCTGGCATAATAAGCATGTTTTTCTCAACTACGGTCAAGATGCCATGTTATAAAAAGCTCAAGTAAGTTTGGCCTTTGTTCTCTCTCGTTTTCTTAAATTATTACCTCACAGTAATTTAAGACTATAAGAAATGAATTGACTCCCTTTGGTCGTCTATCCTTTACGACGAGTAATTTGGATTACAACATAATCCCAAATTCTACTTGGGCAGAATTTATGGGATTTTTTTATGTACAAAAGCTCAAGCAAGCTTGGCTTTTGTACATAAAAAAATCCCAACATTTCTTCGAAATATTGGGATTAAGTTGAGGTCTCGAGCGGATTCGAACCGCTGTGGGAGCTTTTGCAGAGCCCAGCCTAGCCGCTCGGCCACGAGACCATACCTCTTTTGCGCGTGCAAAAATACACTTTTTATGCAAACGTAAAATGTTTTTCTTAAAAATAAGTAGTAAAGAAAATAATAACTTTTCCAAGCTTTCTACTTAAAAATAGCATCTACTTCTGAGCTTCCATATACTGCTCCAATAAGCGAGCAACATACTTTCCAAATACATCAAATTCAAGATTTACTATGGTTCCATTTTTGAAATTATGGAAATTAGTAAACTCTTGCGTATAAGGGATAATTGCGACAGAAAATTGTCCTTTCTTAGAATCTACCACAGTAAGGCTTGTTCCATTAACAGAGATAGAACCTTTTTCCACAGTAATATTACTTTGCTCTACATCATAAGTAAAGGTATATTTCCAACTACCGTCAGTTTCTTCCACAGCAATACAAGTTGCAGTTTGGTCTACATGACCTTGCACAATATGTCCATCAAGGCGCTCGCCCATACTCATACTACGCTCAAGATTCACTTCGTAACCTACTCCCCACTCTTGCAAGCATGTTTTATCCAATGTTTCTTGAATAGCCGTAACTACGTATTGATTTTTTTCTTTATCCACTTTTACAACAGTAAGGCATACACCATCGTGAGCCATACTCTGATCTACTTTGAGCTCTGCTGCCAAAGGTGTTTCTACTGTAAAGTGTATATTACTCTTGTCGCGTTCTACCGCAACTATATTTCCCATTGTTTCTACAATTCCTGTAAACATATTCTTTTATTTATTTGTTTATTCGTTTATTTATTCAAAACTACTATTTATAAAGAGAAACTGTGCCTTTTATAGTCCTACTTTCTAAGCCCTCAAGCCTATATTCAAAAACCTCACAATCAAAGAAGTAAACGCCATCTGTACAATCATTTCCTGTATTCAAATCTTTTCCATCCCAGTTAATATCTGCATCGGTAGTAGTAAAAACCAGACCTCCCCAGCGATTATAGATATTCATATTAACTGATTCCACAAAATCATAAGGAAAAGGAATAAATAAATCATTATATCCATCATTATTAGGAGTAAAAACATTTGGCAAAGTATAAAGCCTACAGCTATCAATATCGACACAAACCCTATTAGACGCATCACTTTCGTTATCAAAAGAATCGATAGCTGTTACATAATAACAACCTACAATAGTTTCCATACCTATATGATTAAATATTGTATCGGAAGCTGGCGACGCATTATGAATTACACTATAATCTGAGTTTAAGTCTGGAGTATAATACAGATTATATCTTACAACATCATCAACACAAGTATTATTAGGATTAGTCCATTGCAATAAGTTTTCTATTAAAAAACAATCTGTAGTTACCTTAATTGTTGGTGGACAAGGAGGCTCTTCATCTATTGGGCTACCACAAGCAATTTGCGATTTATTTATTAGAGGTTTACTAAATCCATTGGCACTATAACTACCTATACTCTTCACATAATAGCAATATGTTTCGCCATTAACCAAATGGCTATCTACATAAATATTTGAAAGCGAATAGCCAATACTATCAAAAATATCAGGGCTAGTTTCTTTATACACTATTACGGTATCGTTGCTCCATGGCACTATAGGATTCCAGCTAAGTTCCATTCTTCGTGCTTTACCATCAGCCTTTAAATATACACTTGATGCCAATTGCGATTCGCCAATATAAAATCTATTACCCGTGGTTCTATTTACAAAACCTATTTTATAATAGTTAGTCTTATTTTCAGTATCAACTTTTGTATGCTGATATATTGTATCATTAAGATTATCTAGAGAATCAATTAAAGTCATTGGATTACCAAAGCCATCGGTATTATGAAAAATCTGATATAAGAAAGGCCCAGGAGTTTGGGTATAATCAAGAGAATCTGGTTTAGACCAAATAATAGTATTCTTACCTTCGCCATCGGAGGTAGTATCAACGC
The DNA here is from genome assembly GCA_029932765.1 of Bacteroidales bacterium. Taxonomy (GTDB): domain Bacteria; phylum Bacteroidota; class Bacteroidia; order Bacteroidales; family UBA1556; genus UBA6267. Next base: position 2,449 of record JAOZPM010000082.1, read on the forward strand.
TAACATTGGTAATTACAGGCACATCTTTTATTAATTGCGCGCATGTTTCTAGCGAAGGATAACTCTGAGCTCCATCAGGGAAATGAGCTACAACCATATAGCAATAATCATCTCCGTGTAACAGCCCAATTCCATTACCTGTATCTACAAAAGCTGTATCGTTAATAGAGGTAGTGCTACCTATAAATTGATATGCCGTCCAGGCAGGGACACCTGTTTCACAAACAGAGGGCACATACCCAATATAACCATTATGTTTATAAATATCATATTGATCGCCATTGCTACATATAGATTTGTCCCAGAGAAGCTCAATATTATTTCCTTTAGGAGTAGCCATAACATTTTTAGGAGAAGGCGCTATAACTTTTATAAACATAGTTTTTATATCTACCAAATTTACTGGAGTGCCATTGTCTTTAGCCTTAAAAATCATTTGATATGGATTTAGCTGCACATGTTCACAAATTGGCGACCACGAGAAAACAGATGACACATTGCCTGTTCCCATTGCAGGTTGTGGAAATAATGCTTTACTATTTTGAAGAAGTATTGGACCACCGGTACCTCGTAAAGTTAATAAATCATTATCAATATCATTGGCTTCAATAAGCACATTTAACGACTGTCCAACTTCGATACAAGTATCACTAAGTTCATCAATTACGGGAGGTCTATTATTACAATTATCAATAGTTATTTGCATATCTCTTGTAATTGTTCCTACTAGAACTCCATTTCGGTATTCTTTAATAATAATAGCAACATTATATTCACCTATAAGGGTGGGATTTATCCAGCTCAAAGTACCTGTTATAGGATCAATAGTAAAACTAATACTAGCATTTGGGTAAGAATAACCTGGGATAAAATCGCCATCGATACCTCTACAATGTACTAATTCAAATGCAATACTATCACCATCTACATCATAAGCGCCAGGGTTATGCACAAATGGATAACCTACACAACCATTATCAATTGGTGGATTTAATAGGATTGGTGAATTATTAGGCCCTATAAAAGGATTAATATTTAGAATTGTTTCGATATAAAAGGGCACATTTATGGAATTTGGGATATTCATAACCCCTCCATTACGATTAGGGTCCTCCATACTAATAACAAAACTACCCTGCCCACTAAAAGTATGCGTGCCTTTATAAATATTCATACTAACTTGATTGGGCAACGAAGTTTTAGAAATTCTTTGTACTACAGACTGTGTGCCATCGCCCCAATCTAATTCCAAGGAAGGTCTATCTGCCAACGATGGAGTATAGGTATAAGTAACCAATGTAAACTCATAGGTAAGTTGTGATAGTTGTATATAAGTAATTTCACCGGCACGATTGTGGGTAGCAAACGACTGTAAGCTAAGCAAAATCAACAAAATTATGACAGTAAAACTTCTCATAAAACTATATAATCAATATTCATTGCAAAGGTATCTAATTTAGTATTATAGTGAGAGATTTTTTTGAGCAGAAATTTAATTCTCTTTATATCTCTTATTGGATTGAGATTCTAATAAAACAAAAGTCGCTACTATTTATATTTAGTAGCGACTTTAACACAATTAAGAGTATATTATTTGTTCTATGTAAAAGGAAGTATCAATCCTATGGAGAACGGATATAATTCAGGACCTCTATCTTTTCTAAACATTTCGGTAATAGAATATGTTCCATAAAGATTCAGTGGACCCCAACCAACTCTTACCGTTGCATCAAGAATAAATGGTTGAAGATAAAAATCATCAAATATTTTTGGCTTATGTTTTCCGCTACCATTCACTCTATAAACTTGCTTTGAATGAGAGCCCATTCTAACACCTCCAATAACACCCATTGAAAGATGAAAACTTGATGTATTATGATGGCCGTCAGTTTGAAATTCGAATAAAATAGGCATTGTTAAATACCATGCTGTTAATTTACTTTTTTCATAAGCTCTTTCTACTGTAGGGTCAGTATATCCATAAAACATAGACGAATCACCATCAAGAATTATATTATTATCAAAACGATAGTTATTCCAACGAAGACCTAAGCCTGTAACAAATCCGAATTTATTACCAATAATTCCAAAGCTTTGCTGAAAGAAATTTAGATTAAAATTTGTAGATCTCTCATATTTAAGTTCCATAAATTCATAGCCGGCGGGCATATCAATACCAAATGATGGGGTAAGATATCCATTAACCCCTAATTCTAATCCTGCCCAATTTCCTTTAAAACGACTATTATTTTTACGCTTATATTTTATATTTGGGCTTCCATCTTCAGAAATAATAATTTCAGTATCACCTCCGCCTATATTTACTCTTATGGTATCCTCATTTTCGCTAACATATATGCTATGATCATTAATTCCTACCCAAATGGATTCGTTCTCTCCTATGCTTTTATGATTTGGGTCACTCTTATATCTCATAGAGCTTGAGCCTGATATATCTGCTACTATAGAACTATCAGGATTTATTTTTACATCACTTGCCCCATTTGCCTTTACACTTGCATATATTGTTTTTGTATCAAAAGAATTGAAATCACTAGCTCCAGAAGTATTAACATAGATACTATCGGCAAAACCTGTAATAGTAGCATCACTAGCGCCACTAAGCTTTGCAGTAAGTATATTATAATCAACATCAAGCTCTACACTAGATGCACCACTCAACTGAAGGTATAGTGCTTCTCCTTCTATTCTTGATTTACTCGTCACATCACTTGCCCCTTCAATAATCAATTCCTTAAAATCGGGTGAGGAAATTTCCATTTCTATAGAAAGGTTTTTTACTCCATCAATATCAAAGCTGAGAACTTCATCTTTTACACTATAAGAAAATTTATTGGGATTAAATTCTGAAGAAGATATAATAATGCTACAGGAGTCGGAATTTACTAATATTATATCTGCAATATCATTGATAATAATTTTATTGAAATAATCAGTTTTATACTTAACATTCTCTTGAGCATCTACCTTTACCCAAATTAATAGAAATAATATTGAAATAAGTAACAAACGACTTATGTTTGATACGCTATAACTTGCATTTTTATAATTGTATATATTTTTCATAACTACTGTTTTATATAATTAAAATCTTTATAATGCACCTTTCAACTAGTATTTCAATATGCAAAATTGGTTTGTCTGAGATAATGACGCCGACAATATGGAAATAGTTACAAATAATTTCTAAATATTAATTCCTAATAAAAAATAAATATTCCTACTTTTGCAAAGAAGTATAAATAATAAATGGCAAACATGGAAATTCTAGGACCTTTAAAATTCCTTCCTATTTTTAAGAATAAGATTTGGGGAGGCAACAAGATTAAAACAATACTGAAACATGACTTCTCGCCGCTACCAAACTGTGGCGAATTATGGGCAATCTCTGGAGTTGAGGGTAACGAATCAGTAGTTTCGGAAGGTCCTTTGGAAGGCAATAATCTTAATGAGATTATTGAGATATATATGTCGGATATAGTTGGTGATAAGGTTCATGAGGTATTTCAAAATGAATTTCCTTTACTAATAAAATTCTTGGATGCCAACGATTGGTTATCAATACAAGTACACCCCGACGATGAGCTTGCGCAAGCACGTGGCCACGAAAGAGGCAAAACAGAAATGTGGTATATTATACAAGCCGATGAGAAATCAAGACTTATTAAAGGCTTTTCTCAAGATACATCAAGAGGCGAATATCTGAAGAGTTTGAAAGATAATACACTCCCTGAAATTCTTAATTTTGAGAATGCAAATCAAGGAGATGCTTACTATATAGCAGCAGGAAAAGTTCATGCCTTGGGACCTGGAATACTTCTTACAGAAATACAGCAAGCTGCGGATATCACGTATCGAATGTATGATTGGGATAGGAAGGATGATAAAGGTAAGGGCCGTAAACTACATACCGAAGAAGCTTTGGAAGCAATTGATTTTAAAGCAGAAAAAGGAGGTCGAATAGATTTCCACACTCATAAGAATCAGAGTATGCCTATGGTTGACGAGAAATACTTCACTACTAATATCATAGAAATAAATCAACCTTTAGAAAAGAATTATGATGAATTAGACTCTTTCGTTATTTATATTGTTACAAAAGGAAGTTTTATTTTAAAAGGCAATCACGGCAGTATGGATCTTGGAATTGGCGACACAGTATTACTTCCTGCAATAACACAGAAAGTAGAATTACACCCTTTGCCAGAAGCTACAATATTAGAAGTGTATATAAAACTCTAACTATTTTACTTCAAAATCTTCAGTAAAGTAAAAGGCTTTGCCTGATTTCTCAATTCCCCTAACTACTAATGTATAAGTAGTAGAGACATTGGAAGTGCGGAATTTTATCTGCATTTCTCCTTCATTAATATCAGAATTTGGGCACCAATACAATGTAGTGCGGGTATCGGGAGTATTTGACTCTTTAATCAAATATCCATTATCAAAATCTTTATAAAAATTCAAGAAATTATAATTAATCATCAATGCCGAATTGGCAAAATTAAAGCCACCAAAGTCGTTATTATTAGTAATAAAATTAATAATTCCTCCAAAACTAGCATCACCTAATTGATAGTATTGTTTAACAACTTCAATTCTATTTATCGACTTAGGGCTAATATTAAGTATTGGTTCTATATCATTTACTGCAACAAAATCTATCATTATTAATGGATTCAGGAACAATGGCACCTCATTTTCGCCATAAATCCTAACCTTGGTTTTCTTCTTTTCTTTAAATAAACGAGCTCCATTTGGCACTTCTGTGAAATACATGCTCAAAGATGGCAAATCAATATAATCCATTATTACAGTAGTTTGGTCGGGCTCGTAATAAAAAGGGACAGTTTCTTTATCATTTTTACTTGTTTCAATATCACTCTCCATAAAGAAGCTAGTATTAATAGCTACACTTTGAGAAAGCAGCAGTGCTAATTCTTTTTCCTCTACAGTTAGTCGTAATTCTTTATCTAATAAGTAGTTACTGTAAATATCATTATCTCTAATAATAAATACTTTAGCATTATTGTCTATGGTATCAGTAGAAATATATACTTCGTGCTCATTATATATATTAGGCATACTTACATAGAAATACCCATTGGAATCACTAATAACTGTCTGCGTAGTTTTAGCTCCCATAACACTTACAAATATGCGCTTCCGATTATATGTATTACTACTATCGGTATTAGAAATCTTTGCTATTAATGTAAAACCTCTATCTTCATCAAATATAACTGTAGAGTCAATTTCAATACTTCCAATTTGCTCAGTCTTTAGTTTATTAACTGCAAAAGCTAGCTTTGGAATCACCGAAACTGAAACCGAAGAAGGTATGCAATTTACGGTATCAAGCTTAATGCTAAAATTCACTTCTGAATTTGGAGAATATTTTTGTGACAGGCCATTAACTACAATCTCATTTTTGTCAATATTAACTGAGTCAATACTAAGTTTTATACTCTGATTAGCCCCAGCACTTAATATACTCTCATCATCAATGTTAATAATTCTCAACTCAATAAATGCGTAAGAAAGTGGGTTAATTCGCATTTTACGAGTATAAGCTCTAACAATATAATAACCACTTTTTAAGGAATTAGGAATCAAAAACTGTCCTTTACCCTCCCCATTTATCAGCTTGGTTTTCAGAGTAGATTTTATATTCCCCTCTTGGCTAATTAGGTCACAATACACAAAGTCATTCTTTATTGTTTCATTATTCAGAAACTCCGGAATAATAATACTAAGCCCTATTGTTTCGCCAACAACATAGAAACTCTTATCAGAATTAATCTCTATGGAATAATCTATATCCGAATGTTGAGCATATAACAAATTAATAGGAATAATAATCCCTAAGAATATTATAAAAATACTCCTTATACTGTGTCTGTATATATGTTTAATAATCATTATTATCTGCTTTTAAGGCCAAAATATTGGTTTCTGAATAACACCCCCCATTTTCGTACAATCAACACAAGGTTTATCCATAACTTTAGCTTGGGGAATTCCCATTTCTGAATAAATATACGCTGGATATTCTCTCCAATTAATTTCACGATAGCCAAACCTTAGTATTCGTATATTACATGAGTTATCAATTATTGTAAATGGAGAAGGAGGTACAAAAATTCTTTTTTCCTTTACTTCAGAAACTCCAAAATAGCCCAAAACTTCCTTATCACTAATAGTGGTATATGATAGATTTCCTTTCACCTGTACTGGCTGAGTATTATACATACCACCACTTTGGTGTAAATTTAGACGCATTTGTGCCCAATAATCATATGCAAGCTCACTTATTGAATACTGTTTTATTAATAAACTGTATAAGTGCTGCAGCCTTTGGGATATATTATTTGTATAATTTAGCTGATACTCATTATAAATATTCTCAGAAAAATCCTTTGTCGAAAGTGGAAATATATCATAGATATCTCTTGTAATCCAACAATACATTTTAGAGAAATCAGGAGGCTCTACCCTATTCATATGCCCATTCCACCAATACTCCAATGGATATGGAGAGTGATGCTCAAAGGTCTCAACTATTTTATATAAATAATATTTACTTTCACTTTCTGAAGCATGCATATCAGTATAAAACTGGTAACCTATTATACTAGAGCCTTCGTCACCTTGTGTTCTCCAATACACATCCCCAACCTCAGCACAAGAGGAAAACCCTTCAAAACTGGACTCAATAATAGCTCCTTGAGGAGTTTTTACTTGCACTTTATAACTTTGGCTTTTATCAATAAATGCAATATCCACATTTGCAACATATACCCCAGGTCCTTGTTCAAAATATACTAACTCTGAATTATCGCTACGTATAACTTTCACATTGCAATGTTCAACAAAAATTCTCATAGGGCTACTAATACCCGAAGATAATGAAACCACTACTTCCTGAGGGCCTACTTCATCAGTAAATATTCCAGATACTACAACCTTTTCTGTATCATAAATTTCTATGTCTGGTTGAATTTCTTTTACACAAGAATATGCCAACATACTTATTAATGCTATAAATAACAGCCTATATTTACTCCTGAATTTATTATTGTTCTTTTTCATAAATATCATAATTAATTGGCATCAAAATTACCAAGCTTGAAAATCCATGTAGCCGTAAATACTGGAATTGCAATAACTGAGTATTGATTTGTTTTAACACCTTTACTTGATGTTGTAAAATACACCGAATAAGGATTATCTCTTCCCGTAAGATTATATATACTCAGCACAAGGGAGCTGTGGATAAATTTATCTCTTCTAAGATTTCCTTCAATGGTTAGTGATGCATCCATTCGGAAATAATATGGAATCCTATATGCGTTTCTGTCAGAATAATCAACAAAAGGAATTCCATTAATATAGTATATCGAAATAGGAAAAGTTATTGGCCTTCCAGTCTGATAATTCATCGTTGTGGAAAAATTTACCCTTTTACTCAGTTTAATATTAAGAAATAAATTCACTGAGTGAGGAATATCGTATGCCGAAGGATAAGCTTTCCCATTATTTATATTTTGCCAATGCTCCTCCCCTTTTACTTCAACCATTGATCTTGAATAAGTATATGCCAACCACCCCGTAAAACGATATTCGCCACGGCGACGAAGCATAAATTCCAATCCATAAGATTTCTGTGTCCCCTGCAAAACACTTAGCTCTACTTTATCATTAGCAAGAAAATCTGCACCATCTCTAAATTCTGTAAAATCAACAGTATGTTTATAGTAACCCTCCAATGAGGCTTCCATTCCATATTTTACAATATCTCTAAAATAACCTAGCGAAAACTGATTGCTTCTTGAGGGTTTAAGATGATAATCGGCAAGCTTCCATTGACTAGTAGGAGCTACAGTAGCTGTAGGATTAAGCATAAATAAACTCTGGTGCATTTGGGTAAATGATAATTTTACATTTGATCTTTTCGAAGCTATAATATTTGCCGCAAACCTAAACTCAGGGAAATGACTTGTAGAAATAACTTCATTATTTCCATAATGTAAAGTGTCTATTACATAATATTCATCTATTAATTTATTATCTTTATATTCATATATATCCTTAGTTCCCATAGCATTATACAAAGTATATCTAAAACCCGCATTTAATTCCAACCATTCGGTAGGATTCCATACATCAGTAATATAAATTGCATTCTCTATTCCTTTTTCACTACCCATATCAACAGGGGTCAACTTAGAAGAATAAAGAGGCATGACTTTGCCTCTATCCAATCCGTAGAATATTGAGTTAATACCAAATTTTATTTTATTATTATTATTTATAATATAAGTAAAATCAGCTTTAAACTCATTTTGCGCTATACTATAATCATGCTCATACGAACGCGAAGGCTCAATATTATCCCATGAGCCAAACTTATACATAGAACCTACTAGAGCATAATTTGCTCTCAATCTTTTACCATAAGACTGGTTTATCTGCAAAGATACACCGCTGGTAGAGTATTCATACTCATTAAGATGCGAAAAAGCAAACCTGTCACTACTATGATAAGCAAATAATGAAACTTGCGTTTTTGGTAAATCGTAATACACTCCCAAAGAGAAATCAGAAAAATCTACCTCACTATTACTAATGTCTTTATCATTAACTTTTTTTAGAATCCAGTTGGAGTATGATTTTCTAGCACTAACAAGCAATGATAATTTATCGTCAATAATAGGAATTGAAGAAACCAAATTAGCAGCCATAGGGCTAACACCTCCATGTAATGAGAATTCTTTTCTATTTCCCTTACGAGTTTCAATATCAAAAACAGAGGAAAGTTTTCCTCCAAATTCAGAAGGAATATATCCTTTATAGATTGTAAAATCTCGAATTAAATCGGCATTAAAGGCAGGAAAAAAACCAAGCATATGCGATGTGTTAAAAACAGGTATCTTATTAAGATAGAAGGCATTTTGATCAGAACCACCACCCCTCACATTTATACCAGAAGTTCCTTCACCAACGCTTACTATACCAGGCAACATTGCCGAAGCTTTTATTACATCAGGCTCACCAACCATTACAGGAAGTTTTTTTAGTGTTTTACCAGAAACCTTTTCAATACCAGGGTCACGTTTCATTAGGCTCATTTGCCTATCACCATATATATTAATGCTAGATAACTCAACACTTTTGGTACTCAAAATAATATCAAAATGCCCTTGCTCATAAACTAGCAAACGATATTCCTGGGGTTTCATTCCCATCGATTTTATTACTATAATATATTTCCCTGTTACTAATTCCATTTCTGCAATACCTTGCTTATCCGCTACTGCTCCCTTTTGCAAACTTTTAATATAAATTGTAGATCCTGGAATTACATTTCCATTTTCCAAGCTAGTAATTCTTGCAATAATTTTTACCTTTGTGTTTTGCTTATAATTAGATCTTCTACCAATAATTATTTTCTGTAGCACTGCTGCTTTTGCTGTTCTATAATAGCGAATTTCGTCCTTCTTTGAAGTATCAATTTCCTCCACCGGCTGCTCATATTTATATTGCACAACCGATAATGGCACAACATAATCCTTGGTAATAACAATGGAATTATTCCAAATAATTACCTGATAGTATAATGTATCTACCGCCATTTTTACAGCTTGCAGAGCTGTAGCATTACTAACATTCAATGTAATGCTCTTCGATTTTAGACTATTGTCGCTATAATAAATCTTAGTTCCACTTTCGAAGGTTATCTTATCGCAAAATTTCTGAAAACTTAAGTCTGTACAACTTATGTTTACATTATTCTTTTGAGCAATTAGCGATACGCTAAAACCAAATGATAACAACAGAAATAATAAAGCTCTATTTATCATCTATATCATTATTTATTAATATCAGCAATTCTAATAATTCAGGTTCCGACATTTTCTGAAGTTTATATTTTTTTGATTTCAAAAATGCTTTAACTTCTTTTTTCTTATCCTGATTAATAACTCTTAATAAACCATGGTTATTATTAACTAAATAATACTTCTTACCATCAGAATAATGCATAGTACTTATAAGCTTATTAAACTCATACTGAATATCATTAAGCTTAGTTTTAAGCACCAATTCTTTAGAATAATGAATGAGGAATTTCTGATGCTTATATTCAACTTTATTAAAGATATAATAGTCATCAGTAATAGTTCTATTAATAATAAATAACTTATTATCCAATAAGAAAGAATCAAGATTAGCCATTGATATGGCGATTAATTTTAAAGCTCCTTCTCTAGAGTTAAATTTTAGAATCAAATCCTGATTATATACATCGTAATTTAGAAGAATGCTATCAAACTCAACTTCATTTTTCCATATTTTCCCATGGGTGAACACTTTTGTTTTAATAAATTGATCACCCTTAATATCTTTTGAGACAAAATATGTATAATACTTTCCGTTATATAAACTGTTATCAAGACCTAATTTTGTAGCATTATTATCTTGTCCATAACTTATAGTTGCAACGTATAACAGAATACACAATACTATAGCTGAGCGATAAAAGAAATACTTCATAATACTTGTTTAACTTCTGTAATATTTAGTGCAAATTATTGATGCCAACAAAATAAGTTTATCATCAATATTTTACCTAAAAGGTTGAACGATAAAAGTAGTATAATTATATAAGTAAACTATATAATTATACTACTTTTTTATTATTATTAATTATATTTAAGCTGCACTTGACTCCATGGCAACATTAAATTTTGTAAAATAAGCACTTCTTTGCTACTACTTCTCTTTAGAATTTAATCCCACAACATATGGCTATAAAAAACTCTTACCTCGATTAACTACAAAACATGCTAATTTATAAATATAATATTCTATCAAGGCTTAGTGTTTAACTAAATACTATTTCCGTTGAGTAAAATAACTGTATTTACTTTTGCCAATTTACTAACCATATAAGACAACCCACAATACTGCTCCTCACTCATTTTTATTACCTTTTTCAATTTATTTTCATCCGAACTACCTTCTATAATATAAGTAATATCAATGGTTTCAAAATACATTGGGTGTTCTGTTGTTAATCTTCCTGAAATATCAATTTGAAATTTTATTGGCAATTCTACTTTCATTTTTCTCAAGAACATAACAATTATTTGCCCAGTGCAAA
>JAOZPM010000007.1:0-26560 GCA_029932765.1 Bacteroidales bacterium
ATCAATAATCAAATTCATCAACAATTCCTTTTACACTATTTACAAAAGCACTAAACCCACGGTAACTAGAATGCTCAAGTACAATTATCAATAAATCATCATCGGGGTATTGTCGGAATGTGTTTCTAAAGCCATTCCATTTACCATTATGAAAGATGATTTTTTCGCCATTTTTTTCTTCAATATGAAAGCCAAAGCCATAAGGGATTTCATAACCCCTAGAAGTTTTACCCAAACTATACATTAAATTTCTACTCGAATCTGAAATTAGCCTATTACTATTAAGCACTTTATACCATTTAAACAGATCATAAGTTGTAGAATAAATATTTTTATCTCCAACTATTCCATCATTTATAGTTCCAGGGATTTTTATATATCTACGGCCTCGCTTTCTATATCCATAAAGTTGATTATCTCGTTCTTTATCGTAGGTAAAGCTATAAGCAAAGGAATTATTCATTTCAAGGGGCACAAAAATATTTTCCTTAAGAAATTCTGAATATGACAATCCTGAAACCTTCTCTATAATTGCAGCTAATACCATATATGCTGAATTTGAATATGCATATTTTCGTCCAGCACCAAAGTAAGGCAATACATCATCATCTTCCATCATTTCCATCATTTGTTGGTTTGTTGGAGGATATTCATATTCCCATTTATTCTCTGCTATCCAAAAGTATTTTGGCAAACCTGCGGTATGATTTAAGCATTGACGGATTGTGACTTTATTATAGTGAAAATCTGGATAAAACTTAGTAATAGTATCATCATAATCAAGTTTGCCTTCTTGTTGCAATATTACTATTGCTGCAGCGGTAAACTGCTTACTTAATGAGGCTAATTGATATATTGAAGAATCATTAAGTTCTGTTTTATTAGCAAAATTCGCAAAGCCGTAATCACCGCTGAATATTATTTCATTCTTTTTTGCAATTAGCACACTTCCATTAAACCGATGATGCCTGCTTTGATCTGTAAAATACTTATCAAGTTTCTTCGTTAATGCTTTTTTTGCTGCTGTCGAAAGTTGAGAATCATAAACAATTTCTTTTATTTTACCTTTGGGTTTTCGCTTAGTTTCACTACACGAAAGTGTTACTAACAAGACTGCTATTGCCAATATAGCAATATACTTTTTTATAATCATTTTTCTCTTTTTCTACCTAACTCTTAATTTCTGACCTATTTGAAGAATTGCATTTTGATTTATACCATTATAATAACAAAGCTTACTAATTCGGGTATTATATCGACGAGCTATTCTTGTAAGATTATCTCCACTCTTCACATAATGAAATTTGGCATTCTTATCATTGGCAATACGCTGCAAATAATCAAAATGCTTATCGCAAATAAGTATATTATCATCTAAAAGCTCAGCTTTATCAAAATCAATAATACTTTCAGGATCCATAGCTCTACCTAGGTAGCGAACTTCAAAATGCAGGTGACTACCAGTACTACGCCCAGTATTTCCTCCAAGGCCAATAATATCACCAGATTTTACGCAATCGTTAGAGTCTACTAGTATTTTTGAAAGATGCGCATAGGCTGTCTCTAATCCGTTTTTATGACGTATAACAACTAGCTTACCATAGCCTCTATAGTATTTAGTAACTCTAATTTTACCATCGAAAGCAGCTTTTACTGAATCTCCTGTTATTAAGTCTATATCAATCCCATAATGCTGACGGTATCTACGATAACCAAAATGTGAAGTAATTTCTCCTTGAAAAGGATGTGTGTATTTTTCGCTCTTTATACTATCAATCAAAACAATTGGAATTGAATCGTACAAACTAATAATAGAATCATTCTTATAAATAATCTCTTGAGTTTCCCAGTTTTGATAGCCAAAGCTTTTTGAAATATCGTAGAACGAAATAATAGAATCAATAGCAACTATTGAATCGGTATTATCCACTAATTGACTATCTATAATATTCAGCGAATCAAATCTTTCTTGCGCAGAAACATAGCAATAAGTATAAGAGAATAGTATAATAAAAAGTAATCGCATGAATAATTGTAATTTTTTTAAAATTTCGAGCAGCAAAAATAGTAAAGATTATGCAACAAAAGAAAGCAGATATTCTTATAAAAAATAAAAGCTCTTCATACTTATGAAGAGCTTTTATACGATAAAGTATTTTTTATCTAATTATGGTAACAGTACCCTTCTCTGTATCATCTCTAAAGAATGTACTATACTCTAGATACCAATAATATACACCATCTGGCAAATCATCACCATCCCAATCATTTTTATAATTATCGGCACTAAAAACCTTAGTTCCCCAACGATTGTATATTAATAATTTGGATGATTGTAGCTTAGTAACATTCTTTATTTCAAAGACATCATTAAAGCCGTCCCCATTGGGGGTGATAACATTTGGCACTTCTATTTCATCAATTATCACTGTAGAAATAAATGAAATAGAATCAATACAACCTTTATCAGATTCTGCTATTAACCAAACAACAAATTCGCCATCATTATCATAGGTATGAGTTGCATTAAACGTTACATCAGTATTACCATCGCCAAAATCCCATAAATAATTAAACGAAGATCCATTATTAGTAGTATTGATAAAATCTATTGTAGCATTATCAATTGTAACTACAGAAGGGTCCATATAAAAATCAGCAACAGGCATTGCATAACATTTAATAAAGTTGGGCACTACTAGCTCACTTTTACAACCATTTGTTGAAGAAACTTGCAATGTAATATCGTATGTACCTGCACTATATGTATGAATTGGGTCTTGCACATCGCTACTATCGCCATCACCAAAAAACCAATTCCATTGCGAGGCAGCAGGTGTTGTCATATCCTCAAAAGTTACCACTAAAGGTTCGCATCCTTTAAAAATATCTGGCAAGAAACTCGCATTTATTTTAGGAAATACATCTACTTTAATGGAATCTATAACCGCAGGACAACCCGAACTATCAGTAATACTAATAGCATAAGTAGTTGTTTGCGAAGGATTACCCCATGCATTCTGAAGAGTATTATTTACAAAGTCTGTTGATGGGGTCCATTCATAATTATAAGTATCTGGCCAGCCATCTATAGGAAAGCACTTTAGTAATAAGCTATCGGCACATACCATAGTATCATTCATAGTAGAGCTAAAGCTTATTGGCACATAATCTATTATAGGTATAGTAACACTATCAATTGTACATGGTGAAGTTTGAAACACCATTGTCCAAAACTCTTCTCCCTCAACCACATTATCAACAAGAGGTGTAAGAGTTACAGTAGCCTCTACCTGTCCCGAAAAAACAATAATACTATCCGGAATAAGAGGGAAATCAACGCCATTAGTTGCAGTACCCCACATAGTGTCAATTAAAACAACATAGTCGTAAGGTAATAATTCTGGAATAGTTACAGAAACTGAAGCGTTATTACAACCTTCAATTCCTTTTTTAATAGCTCCTGCAATAGTATATTCTGCCGAAACCTGCACTGCATTAGTGCTAAAGCTTCCAGCTTTAATAAACACTCCCGAATCGTAAGCATTATCGCTAGCATCTCCAACAGCGGCTTTAAAGTGATATTGCGTGCATGGAGTTACTGTAGTCCAAGCTGTCATAACCGTTGTTAAGCCATCATATTCGAGAGTAATTCCACTGGTATTATTTATATAATAAGAGCAGTTATTACAAGGCCCTGTATTTGAATTTCCATTATTTATATTATTTATTGTTACAGGAATTGATGTTCCTGGTATAAAAGCCATATTATAATTACTATATGTACCTCCTGAAGGATTAATACCTGTAATAAAGAAACCAAATACATCATTAAAACTGGATAAAGAGAACTCTGGATATTCATCTGAACCAAAAACATAAACAAATCTCACAGTATCAGCAATAGGAATAAAATCAAACTCCAGTACTGCAGCATCGTTAATATTTTGGGTGATGAGTGATGCCAATTGAGGATCCGAACCTCCAGTATTATCAAAAGTAATACTATTAGAAGAGTTAGGACCAATAGTATTGTTCGCAGTACCTGAAGTAAGGACTACACCTTCATTTAATCCCAAATTAGTGGTAGAGCCATTGGTAAACTCACCTATTGCAATTAAATCGCCAGTATAGGTAACATTAGAAATCGTAACTCCACTTCCAACCAATACTTGATGTACTAATTGAGTAGGAGTTAGTGTTTGATCTATCATTAATTGTGAATACGAAAAATTCACAGTAAATAATATCAATAAAAGTAGGAATATTTTTTTCATATTTATTTTTTTTAAGACAAATCTATATTTTATCAACTTTTAAACCAACAAAATCAAATCTATTTTTCCCTTCGTCATTTCTACTTTTACTAGCTTTATAAAGTTTAAATCCCTTATTACTATCACTACAAGTATATTCTAGAGATTGTCCTGCTTTAATATCTATACTAATCTCGTATTCATTTGGAGATTGCAAATTACAACTCCTGCAATTATTGTCTAGCCAGTACTCAATCTTATAACTTATTCTTACATCATAAGTATTATTGTTTACATATTTGAAAACAAAATAATCATTTGTAGCTGGATTATACTGATTTGTGCACTTAGCAACTTTCTGATAAATAGTTACACCATCGATGCTTTTATACTCTTTCCATATTGTATTACTAGCCGTATTAAACGATAATAAACTGAATGATAGAGCAATAACTATTGCTGTGAATTTTTTATAGAACATAATATTAATTATAATTTAACGATTTTCAAAAATAACAAATAAATTTGCTACTATGACATATATAATTATACAATAGTTTAAACTAGAAAAGAAATAAATCAATTTGTATTTAAGTGTATAATGCATACATTTGTATCATAAAACACAACATCATTACTATGAAAAAATCACTTCTAATAATTATTTTTTCTATTATATTATCGGCGGTAATATTTGCACAAAGCAATAGTATTTATTCTGAAAATATAATCCTTCTAAAACTAAAACCAGAAAATAGAACGCTAGTAAAAGGGAATACAATAAGCGACCCACAGTTTGAACATATTGTTTCATTCTTAAATAATTGGGGATTGAAACGTAGTTTTCCAAATCACTTACCACTACGAATGCAAACTAACAAGCATGGCGATAGCCTAGTAGATTTAAGCTTATGGCATACTCTTAGTTTTTCTAAGTCCAATGCTAGCAGCAAAACCATAAATCAATTAATATCAACTGGCTTGTTTCAATTTGTAGAATATAGACCTATAAACAAAACATTATACATCCCCTCTGATCCAAATATTGGTAATCAATATTATTTAGACAATATTAGAGCCTATGATGCTTGGGATATAGAAAAAGGCGATACAAATATTGTAGTAGCAATAACGGATACTGGAATTGATAAGCTGCAAGAAGATTTAATTGATGGCATAAAGTACAATTATTTAGATCCCGTAGATGGTATAGATAACGATAACGATGGCTTTATTGATAACTATTGTGGTTGGGATGTTGCAAGCAACGACAATAATGTACAATGGAGCGCAATGGGACATGGCACTTTTGTTAGTGGGTTTGTCAGCGCTGTTCCTGATAATAATAAAGGAATTGCAGGAGTAGGATTTAACACAAAAATATTACCCGTAAGAATAGATAATAGCGATGGTGTTTTATCTGCTGATTACGAAGGAATTGTTTATGCTGCTGACCATGGAGCATTTATTATTAATTGCTCTTGGGGCGGCCCTGGCGGCGAAAATTTCGGTAGAGATGTTGTTAATTATGCTACAAATAATAAAGGTGCTCTAGTAATTGCAGCTTGTGGAAATAGCAATAATGCAAATTGGCTTTTCCCTGCATCATACGAAAATGTACTAAGCTGTGCAGCTACCGACACATTTGATGTACGATGGTCGCAATCTTCATTTGGTACAACAGTAGATCTCAGTGCTCCTGGCACTTATGTATATTCTACTTGGGTAAGTAATGCTTATTTCTCTTCTCATGGCACAAGCTTTTCTGCACCAATAATTGCTGGTGGAGCGGCTATAGTAAAAGCTCATTTTCCACAATTTACAAATTTACAAATTGCAGAGCAACTTCGTGTAACTGCTGATATTATTGATACTATAGCAGCAAACACAAGTACTATAGGATTAATGGGCGCTGGCAGATTAAATATTTATAACGCACTTACCGACACTCTAAAACCATCCATTAGAATTAAAAATAGCATTTTATCTATTTCCAATGATACTCTATATATTAGTGGCGATTTTATAAACTACTTAACTAAATCTTCACCAAGTTTGAAAGTGAAACTATATAGTCCGTCACCATATCTAGTGCCTATCTACGATTCAATTGTTTTGGGGATAATGCCGACATACTCAATAGTGAATAATAGTACATCACCTATGAAATATAAAATACTCCCAAATATACCTATTGGGGAGTTTGCAGATATACAATTAAACTATTCGGATACTGCCTATAATGGGTTTGAATGGTTGCGTATATATCTCAATAATGAAACAGCGCAATTGGATACAAATAACATTACAACAAGTATAAATTCGTCAGCAACAATTGGTTATTCTGATGCTGCAAAAATGATTGGAAGTGGTTTTACATATAAAGATGGCAGAAACCTATTGAGTTGGGGGGGATTAGTTGTTGCAACATCAAACTCTAAAGTATCAGATAATATTTATGGATCAAGTGGAACGGATAGTGACTTTGTTGCTGTAAATGCAGTGCAAAAAATAAATAGTTATCCTGAGCAACAGCGCTTCCTAAATATATTCAACGATAATAATGCTGGTTTCTCTAAAAATAATATCCAAATAAATCAATATTCGTATGCATTTTCGAACGATACACTAAAAGATATTGTATTTATTGAATATAATATTATTAATAATAACACTAGCACATTAAGTAATGTATATACGGCTTTCTATGCCGATTGGGATATTGGATTATCAAATAATAATAAAGCTGATTATAATTCTTCTGAAAACATGAGCTATATATGGCCATTGGCAGGAGGCACGTATGCCGGTATACAACTTATGAGCAAAACCATGGGCAACTGCTATAATTTTGATAATGACGGCAGCAATGGAAGTATTAATATATACGATGGCTTTCTTAATTTTGAGAAATGGGATGCTATGCAAACATCTAGACATGAGGCTGGCATATCAAACAATGGCGCTGATGTAAGTTCAATGATAAGTGCTGGGCCATTCAGTATTGGTGCCAAAGACACTATTACAGTTACTTACGCACTATTGGCAGGTAGTTATAAAGATGAGATTATAAAGTCTGCTAAGGCTGCAAATTTATGGTTCTTTAATACAACTTCCAGTAAAGATATTATGCACGAATTAGAAATAGGTTTATTACAGAATATTCCAAACCCTACTTCAGATAAAACTACAATATCATTTACCTTATCAAAAAACGAGTATATAAGACTAGATATTTATAATATTGACGGGAAGCTAATGAAGGCAGTAGTGGCTGGAGAATTATCTAAAGGAAAGCATTCATATACTATAGACTTATCAAATTATAATTCTGGAGTATATACTTATAGACTTAGTAGCAATAAAGGAAGTATTAGTCACAAAATAATTAAAAAATAGATGAAATTAAACTTAGTACAACAGCTTATTTTACTTTCATTAGATAATAAAAAAGGTAGCTTTATTTCTCATGGACCACTATTTAATGTAGCAATTGCAGGAGCTGCTATTGCGGAGCTAATAGTCCAAAAGAAGATTCGACTTTCTGAAAAAGTTATAAAAGTGTCAAACACTAAATCCACACATGATAAAGTACTAGATTATTTTTTAGAAAAAATATATAAATCCAAGAAGGAACATAGCTTATCACATTGGCTCTTTCAGCTATATAATAATTCTCAAAAATCTATTGATATTTACGTTCAGGAGCTTATTGATAATAAAATACTATATCAAAAAGAAGCAAAGATTCTTTGGGTTTTTAATACTACAAACTTTCCTACAAAAGATAGCCACGAAGAGGATAAGCTTAGAGATAAGTTAAATAATATCATTCTGAAGAATGAAAATACAATTAGTATAGAGGACAAAATACTTATTGGGCTAATTGATGTATGTGAATTAAATAAAGAGGTTTATGGGAAAAATCTTTCTAAAGAAACCAGAAAACGAATTAAGAAAATAATAAAATCCGATAGTCTTTCTAAAACAATAAGAGATGAAATTGAAACTACTTATACTACTTTAATTGTAGTAGTAACTACTATTATAACCTAGTCAGCATTATTAATCTTGTTTTTTGAACTTTCCTGCTTTCCATGCTTTAAAAAACTGAGCCCAAGCAAATGGGTTTAATAATTGATTTGGCATATAACCACCATTCCAATAATTTTTACTTACATTCTGTTGCATTTGGTGGCGATAATTCATAGACCCATCCATAGGCATAAACTTACCTCTTTCTTTCATCTCTTCCCTAGCAAGATTTTTCATTGCTCTATCATAATCGTTCTCAGGCACTCGATGTTGAATAATAGCATATTCTAACGCATCTATGTCCGACCAAGGATATATTACCGACTCTGTAAGAAGTAATGTATCATTTTGCATCATCTGAAAAAGTGTATATCTATCAGCGATTAATGAATCTGGAATATAATAAGTTGAAAGTTTATAACCAACAGAGCTAAAAAGAATAGTATCGCCAGTATAGGCAACAAATGAGAAAAAGCCTTCCACATTTCCAACAGTTCCAAGGGAGGTCCCTTTTATTCTAATATTTACAAAAGGAACTGGCTTTAAGCTATCACCAGTAATTACCACCCCCGAAAACTGAATAACACGTCCTTTTATACTATCTTGTGCTTCACCCTTAAAAGAGAAGAAAAAAATAATAAGAAATATATATGTTATTCTAAAAATAGTCATTAAGGATAAACAGTGGTATGTGTATATTTATTGTGCGAAGATAAAGGAATTTGAGAATAAAAAATACTTTTTTACAAAACAAAAAGACCACCTGATAAATTCAGGTGGTCTTTTTGTTTTGTATACTAAACGAAATATTTATTAATCCAATGGATTAACTTGAAATTCAATTTTTGATTTAATCAGCAGTGGTAATTGTTCAACAGGAACTGGCTTAAGAATCTTTCCAAATACAAAGAAATAAAACCTATCTTGTTCTAAATACTTATCTACACTATCGTCATTTACATCAAAGATTAACTCCATATCTCCATCCTTAATATTTGTAGCTGCAGCAATTGTTACAGCCTCCATAGCATTATCAGAATCTCCTAATCTAAAGCTTAACGACTCTAAGAATCCAAAATTCATCTGTGTATCAGAATCATCAACTTTTATGATTATCTGTTTAAATTTACCGTCACTAATTTTACCCTTATCAATTCCATTAGCTTCAAATACACTATCTATATTAATTTCATAATAAGCTTGGTACAGAAGATTTTCTCCTTTTGAAGATGTTGCAGCTGAGTCTAAATCAAAATGGTGATCTGGCAAGTCCTGCTCTACTTTAAAAGATACCGCATCTTTAATTTTCTCACATGATTGTGTAAAAAGTGCTCCCATCACAAAAAGTGCTAAGGCGCTAAAAAGTTTAATATTTTTTTTCATGGTTCAATATTTTAAATGTTTGCTATTCAAATTTAGTGATATTATCAAATGCAAATATAAGGTATTATTATTAAATATAGAATACGTACTATACCTGTTTTTAACAATTCGTTCTTAAGAACATAGACCCCTTTAGTTATTAAGCTCTAAAATGCTTCATTAAACCCAATAAATATCTTACTTCCAGAAGGCCCATAACTTAAATCAAAGCGTAATACAGAGCTCGTTTTCTCATCTATTAATAGTCTCAATCCAGCACCATAACCATAATGAAAGTTATTAAAAGCAAAATCAGAAACCCTAGGGGCTACTTGGCCTAAACCAACATAGGTTGCGCCATACAAAATCCAATAAATAGGGAATCGCAGTTCAAACTGAGCCATTATCATATTCTTATCTCTATATCTAGCTTCATATATTCCTCGCATTCGGTATGCTCCTCCAACAACTGGCATCGACTGCATTGGCACATTTCCTGAGCTTAGTGTTGTATATAATTGTGAGGCAATAGTTATCTGTTTAATTGGAGTAATATAATACCTATAATCTAATGTAAATTGGTTATAATTAAACTCACTCCCCATACTTTCATCATAGAAATCATAAGACATATTAAAGTAAGATCCTTTTTTTGCTCTAATTCTATTATCCCTAGCCTCTCTAGATACAATTATACCTACACCTGATTGCAAACCACTATTAGTTTGAAGTACTGAATCATTTATATTCTCATCTAGAGAAGCAATATTTAAATAATCGTTATATGTATATTTTGCTCCAATATATATATTCTCAAATATATTATAACTAACTGATGGTGCAAATAATATATTCTTAAAGTCTACAAGATATGCTGAATCAAAATCATTGTTATTACCAATACCAAAAAAATAGGAAGGATAATCCATAAACATAAACTCAAACTTAGAGTTTATCTTATTATCATTATTCATAAGATCGGTAATAAGATAGTATTTATACTGATTTTCTTGAGTAAAATACACATAAGCTAATATGCTCGAGGGTTGGATTAACGAATCCGAAAGAGTATTGCCCTTAAACTTAAATGCATTGTATTTTGTAATACCTATTATCATACCCGTTTCGGTTGCATAACCTGCAAAAGGTAATGGAGAATACTTAAATGCTTTCTCTATAAAAATTTGTGTTTTATCAGCTGTAGACACATCACTACTCGATACTGTATCTGACTGAGCTATAATAGTTGTAATACTAAAAAATACGAAAATAAAAGTAAAAAGTAATCTCATTAATTATCAAGTTATATTAAAGTACAAATATATATATTTATTAATTAGTCTATAGCGTCCATTTAATAATGATAGAATGTTATAGTAATTATCTTTTCTAAACCTCGCAGTTATTGAAATTATTGGTTTGAGAATATTCAAACTTAGGATATTCAAACACTTCAGAACGTTTTTCTGTAATAGCATTAGAATATGCATATATGCCATTATAGTCCTTAATATCTTCGCCCATAGTTTTTATTTGGCGAAGATAGCATGAAACACTTTTTGCCTCTACAATAATCACTCTCTCTGAATGATGTACTACAGGGCTATGATTACGAAATTTATCATGCTCAAAACTCAAAACCCTTCTTCCATCTATCGTAATACCAACTTGCTCAAAGCTCAGACTTTTTCCCAATGCAGGAAGATTAATAAGACTTCTATCTGTTGCCACAAATGGGATATTCTCTTCTTCTTCAATTTCCTTAAAAAGAATATGGTTCCTTTTAGGGTCATTATGAAACTCAACGCTTCTATCAATCTTTGGTTTTCCAAAGCTTTTTTCTTCATAAACCTCCTGCGCTACTCGAGCCAAAGGCGTAAAATTCTCTCTATTCTCTCTAAAGCCTTTAACAGCAAAAGTATAGTACGGAAGAATACCTAGTTTATTTAACTCACGGCGCAACTGCATACTATGCGAACGACGCGAAGCAGCACTAGTAAATACTTGCTGATTAACAATAATCCAGCCTGTATCTCTTAACATTTCTATAGTTTTAATGGCTTCTGGAGTAATCTCCATTGTAGTTTCAAAATGCGTTTGAATAACAAATTGTTTAATCCCTATTTTAGCTGCCTTTCCCTTAAATTCCTTTAATATATCAATTAATTCTGAGCCTACACGCTGTGGTAAGTAGGCCATAATTCTAGTGCCTAAACGAACTCTTTGAAATACTGCTATTTTATCACCTGAAGTTTGCACTTCAGATATTTCCTTCTTTCTTTTAGCTACAATATAAAATTCTTCAAGAATAGTCCTTAATCTGGCATCTGTATTCATAAAAGAATCACCACCAGTAATCAATATATCTTGAAGATGTGAATCGTTTTCAAAATAATTAAAGATAGATTTTCTTTTTTCACCTTTATCGATATTCCTATCCATTTTCTCCAAGTCAAAGTTCAAAGAGCCTTTCTGAAATCCGTACATTCTCTGACAACTAACACAAAGACCTGCGCAAGCTCGCCCTCTACCTTCAGGAATAAAGATTGCCACTTCAGGATATCTACGATGTACGCTATCCCCTTTTGGCAAATACCATCCTGCAGCATTAGGTTTTCCATCTTCAATTATATCTTCTTTTTCCCAAGCTTTAATATCTCCAAAAGTATCAACAAGATCCTTACTATTAAAAATATAATCGCGAATAGTACGATCATCAGCACTTAATTCACCCTTTGGTCCAATATGAACCAAAGAAAGAAAGTATGGATTAATAAAGATAGGAATACCTTTTTTTACTCCATTTTCAAAGTTACGCATTACTGATTTTGGTAAAAGATTATTTGTTGTTAACCTCAATTGCTCTATATTTTGAATTGCATAACGCAAATGGAAACGGTAATCATTCCACCATTTTTCTACAGAAACAAGCTTCTCTTCCAAAGATTCCTCAGTAGTAAAGTGATATATTTTATGTTCGTTCTTACTATTCTCAATTATTGTGACTAGGCCTGTCATTACGCGTAATTTACTTTCTTTGCGCTTTTCAATAATATCAGTATCCATACCCTTAGGTATTGAATTCATACGTGATAATAAGTCCACACCCGAGATGAATTCTTCTTCTTTTCTATTATAAACTCTTCCAATTAAGTTAAGCATATCATCGAAGAAATCATCAGTAACAAATGAATTCTCACCCTTAATACTTTGGTAAATCCAATAAAAAGGTTGACTTATAAACTTTTGATTATTTCTATTTGGATCTATAAATTCTCTACCTTCATTTCGCAGTAATAAGAGCATTTGTATAATAGCCGCTTGCTTACTCTGCTTATCATCAACATCCGAATCATTAATTGATACTTGATTATGAAGATCTAATATTAAATTATCTTTAAAAGAATTATATGTGTTGGCAGTTCTAATAAATTCATAAAATATTGGAACCTGCTTTATGAATAACTTTATTATTTTAGTATATGTTTCTACAAAACTACTTTCTATATATGACATGCTCTACTCTTATAAATAATTGATAATTGACAATAAAAGCCATACAGGATTTACTATCCAAACAAATGTCCAAACTCATATTGAGTTGTTAAAAAAGCTTATAACAGCCTAGGACGTAGCTCGTAATTCACTATAAATAACACAACTGAAGGGTTGATCCTCATTATCTGGAGGATTAAAAAATAATAATTACCGCTTTTTTAGCGGGATGCAAATATAGTAAAAATTATTCAATTTTTTACATTATATATTTACTGCAAAAGCTGCACTTTATCAATATATTAAAATAGAAAATTACTCTGTTGAGAAACTCTAGATTCAATAAAAAATGTAAAAGATGGGTAATGTTAGGTAGAATTAGTTAATCTTTACAGCCGTCAATTTTTTCACAGGCTTTTTCTGCAGCAATTTGTTCTGCACCTTTTATGGAAAAATCTTTTGCTTTAGCAACTAGCTTATTATCAACAAAAAGGTCGATATGATGAATCCCCTTCTTGCCTTTTGTTTCTTGATGGTGCTTAAATTCAATCTCAATTTTTTCTTTCTGCGACCATTCAATAAGACGACTTTTATAATTCGTTTCTTTTTGCTCTAACTCATCAAGGTCTACTGAAACTTTATAGATTCTCTCTATAATTACTTTTTTGGTAAAATCGTAACCTTTATCAAGGTAAACGGCTCCGATAAGGGCTTCAAACGCATCACCATTAAGGGATTTTGGCTGACTACCTTTATCCGAAGTTGCTCTCACAAGCTCATCAATTCCAAGCTTTACAGAGACTTTATTTAATTGATTGCGGCTCACCATTTTTGAGCGCATTTTGGTAAGGAAACCTTCGTCTTTATAGGGGAATATTTTAAACAAATAATCTGCCACAGCGGCACTAAGTATCGCATCACCAAGATACTCTAGTCGTTCGTTAGAATTTTTAACGCCTGACTGAAGTTCTTCGGCAACGGATTTATGACGAAAGGCAAGAGCATAAAGAAAAATATTTCCGGGATAAAACCCGAAAATATTTTTTATAGAATCTGATAATTCTTTCTCTTCACCTTTGGCAAATCTAGCTTTTATTGTAGACTTAAAATCTAAAACCAAGGTATGATTATTTTTTGAATTTTCTAAATACCATTGATGCATTATGCCCACCAAAACCAAAAGTATTAGAAAGCGCAACGTTTATTTCACCTTTTACAGCTTCATTAAACACAAAATTAATTGCATCATAGTTAATATTAGGATCCTTCTCTTCAAAATTAATAGTTGGAGGCACTGTATTAGTATGAATAGCCATAATTGCAGCCATTCCTTCAAGTGCACCAGCTGCACCAAGTAGGTGTCCAGTCATTGATTTTGTAGAGTTTACAAAGATGTCTTTAGCATGTTCACCAAATACTAATTCAATAGCTTTTGGTTCTGCAACATCACCAACAGGAGTAGATGTACCATGAGTGTTGATATGATCAACATCTTCTGGCGTCAATCCTGCGTCAGATATTGCATCACGCATTGACTTAGCAGCACCTTTACCTTCAGGGTGTGGTGCAGTCATATGATGGGCGTCTCCAGAAAGTCCGGATCCAGCAACCTCTGCATAAATTTGAGCACCTCTAGCAAGAGCGTGTTCCATTTCTTCAAAGATTAGTGCAACTCCTCCTTCTCCCATAACAAAACCATCACGGTTTTTGTCAAATGGACGAGAAGCTTTTTCTGGCTCATCATTTCGTGTTGATATAGCGTGCATTGCGTTGAATCCTCCAACGCCAGCTTCATATACTGAAGCTTCACTACCACCTGTAACAAAAACATCAGCTTTACCCAAACGGATATAGTTGAATGCATCTGCCATAGCATTTGTAGAACTAGCACAAGCAGCCACAGTTACATAATTGGGTCCCATAAATCCATACTTTATCGATA
Organism: Bacteroidales bacterium; assembly: GCA_029932765.1. GTDB lineage: Bacteria > Bacteroidota > Bacteroidia > Bacteroidales > UBA1556 > UBA6267. Next base: position 15,091 of record JAOZPM010000007.1, read on the forward strand.
TATGACCAGCAGTAATATCTGCTATCATTTTGGGAATAAAAAATGGATTAAACCTTGGGGTTTCATCATTCTTGGCAAAATTTATCATCTCATCAGAGAAGGTCTTCAATCCACCAATTCCAGAGCCCCATATTACACCAATACGTTCTAGGTCTTCTTTTTCTAGGTCTAACTTGCTATCAGTAATAGCTTCTGCTGCCGCTATCAAACCAAATTGCCCACATGGATCAAGCTTACGAGCTTCCTTGCGGTCAAAATAATCTGTGGCAATATAATTTTTTACTTCACATGCAAATTTAGTTTTAAACTTATCTGCATTGAAGTTCGTTATAGGAGCGGCGCCGCTTACCCCATTGACCAACGACTCCCAGCTCTGCTGCAAGTTGTTGCCTAATGGCGTAAGTGCTCCAATTCCTGTTACAACTACACGTTTTAAATCCATAATAGAATTTTTTGCGTTATCCGTTGTTTTCTACGTATGCAATAGCATCACCTACAGTTGTTATTCCTTCAGCTTTATCATCTGGAATAGCAATATTGAATTCCTTTTCGAATTCCATAATTAACTCAACTGTATCTAGTGAGTCTGCTCCTAAATCATTTGTGAAGCTTGCTTCTGCTGTAACTTCGCTCTCGTCAACACCTAATTTGTCAACAATAATTGCAGTAATTCTGTTTTTAATATCCGACATGTTATTATATTTTTAAATTAAACTGTATGCAAAGAAAAAACTATTAGTCTAATTAACCAAACATAAAAAACAAAAATATTGCTTTTTATAATTTATTAACTTACTAATTACTAGATAACAACAAACTTTATAATAAATATATCTGCCGTACTGTTCTGACTACCAGCTAGTAAACTATTAATGCTAAAAAAACACATATTATCAACTAACTACCTTATTTTATGCTACTTACATCAAGTACAGATTCATATAATTAATAAAATACTTTTAATAAATAACCCTATTTGTTAAATTATAACGGTTTTTAATAGTAAACCATCAATTATAAAAATGTTTTATTACGTATAATTATGCTTTTCTGCCTACAAAAACAATAATCTATGGCACTGGGTAATTAAAATTATAATAGAACCCTAACGCAACAGTTATAAGTTCTTCTGGTTTTCCATTTGCCAAATATGTATTATCAAACCTGATTACAAAAGTTGCCATAGTATTTTTAGAAAATCTGCTATTTACCAAATACAAATTTATATCACTGCTTAGTATAATTAATTTTATGCACAGATAAAATAATTTGAAACATGATAATATATAACAGCATTTTTTTCATATAATAATGATTATTAATAGATTATATTTATATAGTAAATAAATACACAAATATAATAAAATTCGAAAGTTTAAAAATATCAAGTTTACTAAATTAATCTATTGGAACATAGACAATGATTTGTATATTTGTATCTTCTTGAATAAGATATCTGTATTTGCATAATAAAAAATTGCAAATTACTTAAACCTAAACGAAATTAAAGATGCAAGAATCAATAGCAATAGTATGTGGCGGCGGGCCAGCACCAGGAATAAATGCTGTAATAAGCTCAATTTCACGTACATTTTTAAGATCTAACTATAGAGTTATTGGTGTACACCAAGGGTATAAGGGATTATTTTCCAAGGATAGGGAAACGATTGATATTGATTTTAAATTTGCAGATAGAATCCATAATATTGGTGGTTCGGTATTGCAAATGAGTAGATATAAGCCAAAAAATGAGGAATTTAATTCTAATTTTTTTGAAGAAAATAATGTAAAACTATTGGTAACTATTGGTGGTGATGATACCGCTTCTACTGCAAATCGCATATCAGAATATCTATTATCACAAGACCTGCTTATTAAAAATATTCATGTTCCAAAAACTATAGATAATGACTTACCATTGCCTGAGGGAATACCTACTTTTGGGTATCAATCGGCTAAAGAAGAGGGCGTTACTATAGCAAATACTGTATATGAAGACGCGCGCACTAGTGGCAACTGGTTTATAATAAGTGCCATGGGTCGTGAGGCAGGCCACCTTGCTTTTGGCATTGGTTCGGCGGTACAATTTCCAATGATTATTATTCCTGAAATGTTTAATAAAACGGAAATCAGCATTGATAAAATTATCAGATTAATGATTTCTACAATCTTAAAACGAAAGATACTAGGCATTGGATATGGAGCAATAATTATTAGTGAAGGGGTTTTTCACTTTTTGTCTGATGAGGAAATTAAATCAACTGGTATCAACTTTCAATACGATGATCATGGACATCCTGAGTTAGGAATTGTAAGCAAGGCCCATGTTTTTAATATACTACTTTCGCAACAGATGAAAAAACTTGGATTAGATATACGAAGCAGGCCGCAAGAACTTGGGTATGAATTGCGCTGTATTAAACCTGTTGCATATGATTTAGTATATTGCAGCTTGTTAGGAATGGGAGTTAAACGCCTATTTGATGCAGGGCATACAGCTTGTATGGTTACTGCTGATACGGCAGGGAACATCTCTCCTCTTTTTCTTTCTGATGTACAGGATGAAAATGGTAAAATAAAGCCTCGCTTAGTAAATATTAACTCTGAAAGAGCAAGAATGGTTTTTGAAGATGGCTTACAGTATATCAATCCTGGAGATTGGGAAACTGCTAAGAAATTTGTTGAAAATCCTAAATATTATGATTTTAAAGAAATATTAAACTGGTAATACTGACTACTTAATTAATAATTGATATGAATTTCTTTTACCACTTTGGAAAATATCTTATTCTATTGAAAGACACTTTTAAACGTCCTTTAAATCATCGTTACTTTCTGCGGCAGTTAGTTAGCGAAATAGACGCAATAGGATTAAACTCGCTAGGAATTGTAACTATTATTTCTGTTTTTATTGGAGCGGTATTGGTAATTCAGACTGGTTATCAAATGCAGAATCCACTAATTCCAGCATATACACTTGGCTATGGGCTTCGAGAATCTGTAATTCTTGAGTTCTCACCAACAATAGTAAGCCTTATTTTGGCTGGTAAAATTGGCTCTAGCATTGCTTCTCAAATTGGAACGATGAGAGTTACAGAGCAGATTGACGCCTTAGATATTATGGGTGTAAATTCTGCTAATTTTCTTATTCTCCCTAAAATACTTGCTGGCATTTTTACATTTCCATTTATTGTAATAATAAGCATGATAGTAAGTATTACAGGAGGGTATCTAGCAGCAGTAATGTGGGGAATCTCTACATCTATAGACTTTATTTCTGGATTAAACTACTGGTTTGTTCCATTCGAAATAGCATACGCTATTTTAAAAGCAACATTCTTTTCATTTTTAATAACAAGCATATCTGCTTTTCATGGTTATTATGCAAGTGGAGGAGCAGTAGATGTTGGGAAATCTAGTACAAAAGCTGTTGTATATTCTAGCATTGCATTATTATTATCTAATTTAATAATTACTAAAATTATTTTAGGATGATCGACGTTAGAAATATAAATAAGTCATTTGATAATAAACGTGTGCTAAATGACATAAGCCTAGTTTTTGAGGAAGGCAAGCAAAACTTAATCATCGGACAAAGTGGGTCTGGTAAGACTGTTCTCTTAAAGTGTCTGGTAGGGCTTTTTGAGCCTGACACTGGCAGTATACTATATAGCGGTAGAGATTTTGTATCCATGAATAAAAGTGCTAGAAAAGAGATCAGAAAAGAGATAGGAATGCTTTTTCAGGGCAGTGCGTTATTTGACAGCATGTCGGTGATGGATAATGTAATGTTCCCTTTGCTTATGTTTTCTAATATGAGTAATAAAGAAAAGATTGACAGAGCAAACTTCTGTATTGACCGAGTAGGACTTACTGATGCTCATGATAAATTACCTTCAGAGATTAGCGGAGGAATGCAAAAAAGGGCAGCAATTGCTAGAGCAATATCATTAAATCCTAGATACTTATTTTGTGATGAGCCTAACTCTGGTTTGGACCCCAAGACAGGGGTGAAAATAGATAACTTAATTGAAGAAATTACACAAGAATATAATATAACTACCATTATTAATACTCACGATATGAATTCTGTAATTCAGCATGGTGATAATATAAATTATATATACGAAGGCAGTGTATGGTGGCAAGGAAATAAGGATACATTTCTGGGAAATGACAATCCAGAATTACAAGATTTTATATATTCTACGGAGTTATTAAAACGCATAAAACCAAAATAGCATAATGAATTATTTAGATGCAATAATTGCAATTCCTTTATTGTGGTTTACTTATAAAGGCTTTAGTAAGGGTTTGATAATAGAATTAGCTACACTTATAGCTTTATTATTGGGAATTTATATTTCAGCTCACTTTTCTGATTATACTGCTGATTTTCTTCGTCAAAAGTTAGACTTTCACAGTGAGTATATGAGTATTATATCTTTTAGTCTTACTTTTATTGGAGTAGTATTTCTTGTTATGATTTTCGGGAAAAGTCTTGAAAAAGTAATTAACGTCTTACTATTAGGTTTTGTAAATAAAATATTGGGAGGGGTTTTTGGACTTATTAAAGTATCTTTTGTTCTAAGTATACTTATATTTATTCTTACAACCTTTCAGATAGAAGAAAAGATAATTGACCAAAACATACAAGATGAATCATTATTATACCCTCCAATAAAACTTATTGCCCCAATGGTATTCCCTGTAATAAAAGAATCTAATGTCGATTTTCTTGACAAATTGGATGATGCGGTACATAATGGACTAGACCTAGATAAGATTACAAACTAATTTGCTTAGAATATCCAACTAAGAATTATCTTCCCGTAACCAAATACTCCATTTTGCTGAAATGAATCATTTTGTAGATAACGTGCATATTCCAGGTAAAAATGCGAATATTGCAATACTACACCATATCTTCCAAGAATTTTTGTATGGTCATAATCATCATAGTTATACTCATATATATTGTCAGAAAATTGAATTAAACTACCTTCAACTGATCCGTCGCGTATTATATAAGATAGAATTCCTTCAGTAAAAAAGTAAAATTGAAATTTGCGAGTCATTCTTTTATTTAAATATTCCGCTTGTTTTTCCAAGCTCTGCTCTCGAATATGTTTAGGAATAATTTTTCGTCTATGCTTATTCATCTTAGCAATATCACTTGCTTTAAAATCATAAGTGTTCTTATCATTAGCAATACCATAATAGTTCATATATGAGTCGGTATATCTACCAAACTTAAATCTAAAGCCAATTTCAGTACTCATATTTAAAGCACCCAAATGGGCCGTACCAAAATAGTGCAGCTCATTAATAGGACTCCATAATGGAATCATTGCCATATATTGAACTTCATAATCTAATATTATCCCATTACTCAACTGATTATCCCAACCTTTAGCTGTAGGGTTATCAATTGCCTCATGAACAAAATTTTGTGCTTCACCAGCCATAGCTGCTGGACCTTGCACCCCTGCTGACAATGCTGAGGACAGCTTTCTCCCTTTAAAAAATTGATTAGATACTTTTTTATACACAAAGTATAACTGACCAGCATATGGCCTGTCGGTAGAATCTACGGTTGTAATTTGTGTGTTTTGAGGAGTATACATATCATGATTAAAGCTCAAGCCAAAATCCTTATACTTTGTATCAAAACCAAGAAGCACCTTATCTGCTACTTTATTATTAAATATCCTATGGACAAACTCCAGATGAATTCCATCCGTATAATACTTGTCAGATTGAAACCAATAAGTAAATAGATCATTAGATTCATTTAGCTTAATAAATTCCACTTGCTTATAATCATCAGTTTTATCTTGTGCAAAAAGAAAACTTGACAAAACCATAAGTAACAATAATACAATTATTCTCATTTTATTAATTTATTTTCAATTTTGTATAAATATATTCTATTAATTATAAAAATTTAAGCAGACTAGAACCAGTATCCAAGGCTCATAAATGCGCCAAATTCACGTGAAGTAAAAGAATAATCACCAGATATTGATATTGGGCCAAACATCAAGTTCAGTCCATATTCAAGAGACATTCCTCCATAAATTCTTCTAAGGTCAGTAAACATATGAGCAAAATCAGCATCTAATGCAGTTACTGCTAACTTATAGGTAAGAAAATTATTATCGATAAACTCCCACCTTGGAGCAATACTAAGTTGCCAGGTATTAGCAGCGCCCTCTTCCAAGTATAACAAACCAGGCATTGGACTATACCATTGGATTCTACTTTCATTTAAGCCTCCTACTCTATACTCTAAATGCGTATTATTTACTCCATAAGTTCCAAATCCTAAAAAACCAGTAGTTATTATTTTCCATCTATTATTTATATCCACAATCTTTGTAGATTTGACCCATGCAGTAATATCCAGATCGCCATTTAGATCAACAATAAAATCTGCTCTACCTTTTGTTCTACTACCTTTAGTTGGAAAAGCATTTCTATCCCAAGTATCTCTAATTACCGCAGCAAATAACTTCCCATAATTATTAGAAAAACCTTTAAAATCAGCAAATGATTGAGTACTGTGAATACCAAAACCTGAAGCTTCAATTCCAAAAAGAACTCTATAGTCATTATTAAAATATCGATGAACAAAAACATCCCAAAAAATTCTATTATAGTTATATTCATATTCTTTCTTATGATTTAAATATGAATATGCAAAGAAGTTATCAAACTGGAATGATGTACCTATACCATAATCGGACCCACGATCAGTTGTATATCTAAGTTTTAGCTGAGGAGCTCGACCAGCAACAATATTCATTTCCAATAAAGAGCCATAAATTAGTTTATTTCTGAAATTAGCACCTATTTTAATATTAATACCATAATAAGTATCAAATCTTATTCCTATATTAAAATCATCCTCAACTTTCTCTTTTACTTTTATTTCAACAACATAACCACTATCTCCCTCATTAAAACTAGTAGTTATTTTTTTAAAATATCTTGAGCCATAAAGTCTATTAATCTTTCTTTTAAACTCCTCTTCTGTAATGGTACAAGGGGTCTCCAAATTCATTTTTCCTTTCATCAGATTAATCGCTGATCTTCTTTTTTTTGTTCTATAACTATCTAATTTATAATTAATAGATTGTATTCGAATATATTTATCTTTAACAGTATCTGTTGATACAATTGGAGAAAGATTATATTTACTAAAAATAGAATCTACTTGATATTCTACTACATTAAAAGCATCAACACCTCTTTCAATAATAGATAATACATTATCAAAAGACAAAGCGCTAATTCCTTCAATATCAGGGCGTATATAAATATCGCATAATTTAGCATTCACTTTAGATATCCTGGCATTATAAAAACTAGCTGATTGATCTAATATTTGCAATATAGAGTTTATCTCTTCTTTCTTATACAATACAGCACCAACATCAACACCAATTACAATATCAGCACCTAATTCCTTAGCAATATCACTTGGCAAATTATTTACTAATCCACCATCTACATATAATTCTCCATCAATTTCGTATGGAGCAAAAACAGAAGGAATACTCATACTAGCTCTCATAGCATCGGCTAGCTTACCGCTTTCAAACACTTTCATTTCACCAGTCTCAATATTAGTACCTATGCTCCTAAAAGGGATCTCTAGATCATCAAAATCCATTACCCTATTATACTTGTTAACCGCTATTTCAAAAAATGTTAGTAGATTCTGACCTTCATATACCCCACTAACCATTGCTGGTTTTAACCCATCTAAAGGCAAAGAGATTACAGAATTTTTATTTTTATTCCCCTGCCCTATCAAAAGATTTTCTCTGTGAATTGCATCATTCATAAGATAATCCCAATCAGCACTCATCACAATCTCCTCAAGCTGATTTGGAGTAAGCCCTGCAGCATACATACCTCCTACTAAAGCCCCAGCACTAGTTCCTATAATAAGATCTGGCTTTATACCTCTTTTTTCAAGCTCACGAATCACGCCAATATGAGCAATGCCCTTAGCTCCTCCACCACTCAATACCAAAGCTACCTTTGGTTTTTTTTGTGCAAAAGAAGAATTAATTATATAAAAAATGAATAATAATGATAAGAATATTTTCATAAACACATTTTTTTAATAAAACCAAAGATAAATAAAATTATTTATGGAAAATGTTTATTACGCAACTATCTCATTAATAGTAACTACATGATAATATTAATTATAGTTATCATTACACAATAATAAATGATTTTCCATCATTAATATCTTTTTTAAAATCTCTAATTGTTTTTTCAGATAATATTTTAAAGAACCCATCGCGAAGGGCTCCGTATTCATTATGTATAGGGCAGGGTTTATCATCATTACATTCACTAAGCCCCATTCCACATGAGTGAAACAGTTCAGTACCGTCAATGGCCTCAACAATACGTATCACAGGGAGTAATAAGGATTCAGGTGAAATATAAAATCCACCATTGGGACCTTTAATTGATGATATTACTTTTTTGCGAACAAGAGATTGCAATATCTTGCCTAGAAAAGCTTCGGGCAAAGACAAGTCATTTGCTATTATTTTCACACCAAATCGCTTACCAGGCTCACATTTTGAAGCAAGGTATAATACAGCACGTATTCCGTATTTTGAGGACTTTGATAATAGCATCTCTGATTTTATTTAAAGTTGGCAGTCTTCAGTCTTCAGTTGGCAGTAATATACTGTTGACTGCAAACTGAAGACTGCTTACTGAGTACTGCCGACTTTAGAATGCTCCTCCATCAAGTTCTGCACGACCATCATCTGTAATCAATGCTGGAGTCCATTGTGGCTCCCATACTAAATCTACATCAACATAGTAACCTGGGAATATATTAGATATTACTGTTTGCACATGCATAAGAATAGTGTCTCCAACAGGACATCCACGAGCGGACAAGGTCATCTTCACATCAATACGCTTATTCTCTTCGTCGTGAGCTACTTCATAAATAAGTCCTAAATCTACTATATTTACACCTACTTCTGGATCAGGTACGGTTCTAATAACCTCTAAAACTTCCTGCTCTACTTCATTTAAATTATCAATTTTAGCCATAATATTTTGGTTTTATCTTGTTTATATCTATTGAATAAATTATTTACTATTTCTCAGTTTTCTTAACTCGTGGCTTTGGTTTTGCAAAGACTAATTTTTCTAACTTCTGTTTATGAACTAATACAATTAATACATTATACCCATAAAGCAATGCTGTAATTAGCATAAACACCGCTGCAACTTTTATTAATATAGCCATAGCGAATATCTCTCCAAGAATTAAAGTAATAAATCCTGCTACAAAGAAATAATAGTGCGCATCAGCTACTTTCTGATTATGCATATCTGCAGGAAGTGGTGTTTTAAACTTACCTACTTTATCCTGATATAGTTTCAACCAAACAATAAATGGCAATGTTTTATACATTTGCCCTAGAATAAGTGAAGTAAGAAAACCATAAAATAAAGAAGTAATATAAACTAAATTTAGTTTTACCATTACTTCTCCACTTAAGCCAAGCAGATCTCCAAAAGCAGATGCCAAACCTGTTGCCATAGTGATAAATAGCAGTGAGAAAGCCAATACAGAATGTTTCATCCCAATATCTAGTTTACGACGTAAGCGCTTTGCATATGCATCATAATTATATTTGACGAACAAGCCAAAGCCTGCAAGAATACTTATAGAAGCCATAGCTGTTACCAATGGGTCCATCTCTAAAAAGAATGATAATAAAAGAATTACTAATCCACCATTTAGCACCCAATAAGAGATCTTCAAATATGCTCTGTTTAGCTGGTGCGAAATAAAGAACATCGGCATTAACACACTCGCTACTCCAACAACCAGCATCATAAACCATCCTATAATTCCTAAATGAATATGAATAGATTTCACATTTGGGGGTAAATATTGGGGAAAAGAAATTACCAGAAAACCTAATAGTACTGTAAGCATCAGCCAAAATACAGAGGTTACGATAAATTTATTTTCTGTTGTTTTAACTTCAGATTTTACAGCGCTTAATATTGTATTTATAGCAAATACAATAATTGCAACAACCACAAAAGTTCCTCCGGCCATCATCATTCCTGTACCAGCAGTAAAGCTAGTCCAAAAACTATAAGCCATAAGTGGCGTTCCAAGTCCCAATAGTATAAAGCTTGTCATAGCCATCTTTTCACTATATAGCTTTACCTCCATCACTACTGGTATAAGTTGGTATAGGGCACCAAATATTACCATAGTAATCCATCCTAAAACAATAATGTGAACTAGGCTATATATTTTTAAACCCATAGTTCCGAAACTTAACTCATCGGCAGTAAAAAACAAAACGATGGCGGCTATAATAAATGCAACAGCTCCATATGCATAATACGGCAACACAACTTTTGGTGATGGCGCATTTTTAGTACTTAATCCTGCTTGCATAATTATTTAGTTCTATAAATTATTAATTTCATATTATCAGCATCAATATCTTTTGATTTATAATCAAAATCTCTTTGCTTTAATTCTGGCAATAAGTATTGTGGAAGTCTTTTATGATGTACAAAAAGTGCTTGGCCATCTTCTAAACCTTCTATAGCTTCAAGAATAGTAACCATAGGCATTGGCATTTCTAAATCTCGAACATCAATTTCAACCAATTTGCCATCATACTTTTTTTCCAAATCTTCATAACTTAAATCTGGCGCAGAAATATCACTAATTTCCTCAGCTATAACAGCTTCGTCACTAGTTTTATAAAGAAAAGTATGAACTATGCCTTCCTCTGGGCGTTCTGACTCATATTCGTAACCTTTTCCTTTTAGAATATTCAAAAGAGGAATAGGCTCAAAGGTATTAATTACTCTAAGAGTTTCCTCAGGCTTAAGAGTTTTTAGGGTTTCCATTATTGCATTAAATGGATCTGTACCGCCATCCAAAATTGGTCGTACATCTAAATCAACAATATTTTTCTTTTCCATATTTATATCTCTATCTTTTATTTTTGTATCTATATTAATTAACTCTTCTTCAGTATTATCATACTCCACTTCGAAACCTATTTTCTCAAGTGCTTCTAACATCTCATTAACATTGGCATTTCCAACTTGAGCAGCTGCCGCCACATTCACTCTAGGTGCAAGCATCTTACGAAGGAAAGGATTGCGCAATTTCGTTAAATGACGATTTATAGAAGCTATTGCCTCAATTGCATCTCTATTCTCATTAAGTATAACCGATATTTTAGTGTTCTTATTAATCCTCATATTACTTTCTTATTATAATTATTGAGCAAAAGTACATCAATTATTTATACGGATATAAAGACCTCTTTATCTTTTATTCTCTAATCCCTTAATTTATAAAGCTATTGGCATAAATAATTGATAGTCAATACTACTTTAGAATTATTCTAAATAAGGAATTTGGAATTGTTTA
>JAOZPM010000007.1:26660-32646 GCA_029932765.1 Bacteroidales bacterium
CTATTTCAGATCAATGGCTATTTGGTTTAAATACTAAGACCTTATCAACTCAACAGATAAACAACTCAACATTATAGGCACAAAAAAAAGCGGCTAAAGAAATTTAGCCGCTTTTGGGAATATTATTTTAAAACAATTCTGAAGAATTATTTAATAATAAGCTTATTGATTTTAACACCTTTGTTATTGCTCAATTTGATGTAATAAACACCAGTAGAGAATTCACTAACGTCAATATCAGTAGAGAAATTAGAGTTAGCTTCAATACTTTGAACATAAACAACTTGACCAGCAAGGTTTACAATCTCCATATTCATATTACCTTCAGCACCAACAATAGACAAAGTAAATTGACCATTATTAGGATTAGGGAAAATACTAACATTAACATTATCTAAAGATCCGTTAATAGAAACGTCATCAATAACAGTAATAATAACAGTATCAGTAGCTATACAGTTGTTCTCAGTTACATCAACATAAACTACATTAGCACCTAATATAAGGTTACTACTGTCTAATAATTCTGTTTGAGCTATTCCACCTGTACTCCATGCCCATGTAGCATTAGGATTACCTGCGTCTAGTGTAATTGATTCCCAAGTCCATTTGAATGATGTATCAGCACCAAGGTCAACTATTGGAGAAAGGTTAGTTACAACAACTGAATCAGTCACCTGACAGTTACCATTGTCTAGAACTACTGTATAAGTAGTATTAGTCGTTGGTGCAACAAGAATACTTGCAGTAGTTTCACCTGTACTCCATAAGTATGTATGAGTAGGAGGAGCAGAAACCATATGGTTACCTAAACCAGCAAAAGTATTCTTAGGAAGAACTAAGTATTGAGAACTTATTGAATCAATTCCTGCAACATTTGCCCAATTAATATCTCCACCTATAATAGTAGACTTACGAATCATTGAATGATCTTTAGTTGCATTTGTAACACCTGCAACATCCCAAGCAGAACCTGGATCGTTATTAGGGTCACCAATAATATCAACCATAGTCCATGTAGTACCGCCATCAGCAGTAACCTCAATTGCACGAGCATCATCACCATTAAAGTGAACAAGACTTGGGTAACCAAGTACTTCATCAGCTAAAGTAGTATCATACATAGTAGGATCAACTTGGTCAGTTACCATTACCCATGATGTATTAGGAGCTAAGATAGCACCAACTGGGAAAGTGTGATAATAAGCCCAACCATTACCATTACTAGCCTGAGCTATACGGTAATTATCAAGATTTAATGTATCAGTTGTTGAATTAAATACTGATAAGCCTTTATTATTTGAAGAACCTTCAATATACATTGCGAACAATAAACCTGGAGCAGCTAATGAACCAGCAGATAACATAGTGCTATCTCCGCTACAAATAGAAACATCAGGAGACATTACAGCAACTGGATAAGGAGCAACTTCTACATTAACTGTATCATTTGCAATTATATGAACATTCATTGTATCCCAATATTCCAACACATAATATGTAGTTGTACTCATTGGAGAAACAGTGTATGTGAAAGGAGATGACATTACATTATCTACAGTATCGACATTAACACCATCAGAAACAATAAATGTCCAAGGAGCAGCACCTGTCATTTGAGCCCATAGATCAACTGATTCACCTTCACAAATTATTGTATCATTAGAAACTACAAGTGGAGCAGGAATATATGCGCTAATAAATACTGTATCGGATTGTGCTCCACATACTGAAGTATAATTAGCAATATAATCATAATAACCAGTAGTAACGTAAGGACCTACAACAGTATCAATTGAATTTACAGATGTAATTACACCATTATAACTCCATGAGAATCCTGTTAAAACACCTGCAACAGGAGCTGAAATGCCACTATTTAAAGTGTTTGGATCTTGTGCTACAGTTGCAGAAAGCGACCAGCATGAACCCGTATTATTATCAGCAGCAGTTATGTGAATACCACATGTACCACCACCACCACTTAAGGTAGCAGACCAATCAGCAGCAGTTACGTTCGCAGCAGCTGGGAATGTAAATCCATTATAACCTACAGCATCAATAATAGTTCCAGAACCATCTTTCAAAATACGACCAGATTGAGTTGAGGAAGACCATGTACCAGTAAAAGTTCCATTTCCATGATAATAATTATCAGAAGGAGAAGGCGCACTAGCACCCAACTGGCCTACAGCAATAATTGCAGTTCCTGTTGAACTTAAATAAGTTCCTGCTGGGAATGTATAGCTTGATGCAAGAGCTGAATTCCACTGCTCTAAAGTTACTCCACCCAAATCAGAATTTGGAACACCTGTAATCTCAATATAGTCATCAGTTAATAAATATGCTGGCCATCCACCAGTAGGAGCACCAGTAGTAGTCTTATATTGACAAATTTCAGAGATAAAGAAATTTCCACCTGGGAAATAAGGTGATTTAACTGTAAGTTCAACTGTATCATTAAGTCCGGCAGTAGCATATTTAGGAGAAACATAATAAGGATTCATTACGTCTAAAATATATGCACTATAAATGGTATCATTACCACCGAAAGTATTAACTGAATTAGATTGAATATAACAATTCAAAGTATAGATTCCTGGAATAGAAAGGTCAACACCTGCTGCTCCGAAAATAGTATCTGAAGCCATACCTAAAGTACCTGAATTGATTGTAATAGAGGCATTTGAATTAACAGGACCTGTTACATCCCAAACAATAGTTAATGGATCAGTTGTGAAACTAACCGCAGCACCTATTACATTAGATATATTTACAAAAACACTATCAGTAGTTGATAAGCACGTTCCATTTTCAATTTCTGCACCTACTAAAGCCACATCAGCAGTTAAGCCAGTAAACTCAATTGCACCAGCATCAGGAGTTGTTGTAGAACGAGTTACTCCATTAATATCTGTCAAAAATCCAAGTGGTGAACCTAAGTTATCCACTGCAATATTTAATGGTGTTAAATCTCCAGCATTAACGTTTGCAAATACAGGGTTTGCCTCAACTGAGGCTAAATCCATAGAATTAGCTGTTTGCAATGCTGTTAAGTCTGCTTTAGCACCAGCCCAGTAAGCCAAGTTAGTACCAGTAGAATAATACACATTATTATCACTTGAAAGAATTGCTGCAGGTGTACTCACATAATAAGCATATCCACCTCCATTATGAGCAAAGATATTATTATTTACATTATTATTTGAGCCACTTGATGAATAAAGCGCATAGCAAGTTGGGCTACCACCAGCAATTTGAATAGTATTATGGTAAACATTAGTATATGTCTGATTATAAAGATAAAGACCATACCAAGTAGATGTACCAGTACCATTCAAACTAATTACATTATTAGCAATTATATTTGATGTAGTAGTATCACCATTACCATAATAGGTGTATAGTCCATAATGATAACTTGAACCTCCTATTTGAATATTATTATTCTGGATATCATACATATTACAATAATAAATGCGAGCACCATATACATATCCTGATGTGCTGCCATTCATTATAGAGTTATTCTTTATTGATAAAGAGTCATAATAAGCAATATTTACACCATAATAATTATAATCTGTAAATGCATTATCTTCCAATGTAAGATCTACTCCATGAGATGCAGAAGAAACACCATACCAATACATTCCATAATAACCACCAATAAATTCATTATATGTAAATGAACAATGATTATTAAAAGAAGCTCCACCATAAATTCCAGCAAAATAAGTACTGTTTATATTTGTAGTAATAATTTTACAGTTTATTATTTCAGTATAATCTGCTCCACCATTCATGTAAAAAACATAACCATGAGTAGAACCAGTAGCTTCAAATGTAATATCTAGGAATTTAACGTAAGGAGTGTTGTTTAATTTAACAACATAATTATCAGCTGCTCCAGTTGCTGCATATTGAACATTAACAGATGAGTTATTATTTCCGGCAGACTTAAAAGTAATAGTATTTATTGCAGAAGCTCCCACAATATTAGATAAGTCCATGCTTCCAACATAAGTACCTGAATCAATTGAAACTACAACTGGTCCACAAACACCATAAGAAGTAAGATTATTAGCAAGTATAGTTAAACTACTATAATCATTAGATGCTCCAGATCCTACAGTATAAGTTCCACTCATAGATGTTTGGAAACCTAAAATTGTTAAAGTATCATTAGAAGGATTCTGATCTGTTATACTATTTGGATTAGATGTATTAAACACAAGTGTATAAGGTGTACTTCCTACAAAAGTATAAGATCCCATAGTTACTTCTTGGCTTGCACCAGCGGCAATAGTACCACTATAAGCATATGGAGTTTGAGTTACCCCATTTACTGACCATTCAACAGTAACACCAGTAAATGCTGCAATACCATAGTTTTGTACTAAAGCTTTAACTGTTACAGCGCCTGGGCATGCAGCAATAGGTTCTGTCATAGCAGTAATACCTGCATCTGTACTAAAAAGAATATATTCATCAGCACCCATACAAGGTGGTGTACCACGAAGATCACCATCAATATCATCAGTTATCAAAGTAAGTGAAGTACCTGTCTGATATGTTGCAAGAGAGGAATTATGCAAATCATTAGCTGCTACAAATGATGCAACTGCACTAATTGAGTTTGTATCCATACTAGATGCAGTTTGAAGAGCTGTTAAATCAGTTATAGCACCTGACCAATATGCTAAATTTGTTCCTGTAGCATAAAAATTATTATTATCTGATGCAGTAACTGCAGCTGGAGTATTAAAATAAGCAGCATATCCTCCACCTGTATTTATAAGAATATTATTCTTATATGTTTGTCCTAAAGAATTTGATGTAGAGTTATATTGGTATAAACATCTTGAATTTGTGTTACCATCAGTAATATTTACAGTATTATTATAAGTCTCTGTACCATTACCATAATAGCTATACAAACCATATTGTGTGCCTGCAGCACCTTGAATAGATATCATATTATTTGCCACTAATCCGTTACCTGATTGGCTAGGATTATATGATGCGTAATTACCATAGGAATCACGAATACCATAACAAGTAGAATTAGATGTGGCCACTATATCAACTCTATTACCAATAATACTATATTCATTAAATATATAATTACAATAAATACCGTAAGAATAGGCACTAGATCCACTATGAACATAATTATTTTTAATTTGAATAGAATCCTGATAATATATATACATTGGGTAAGTACCCGATCCAACAATCTCATTACCTTGGATAATATTACCTACTTCCCAGCTAGTTGAGCCTGCACCTCTTATATATATAGAATAATATCCACCTTCCATATAGTTATTTAAAAAAGTATTATTATTACTTAATCCTGTATATTGATAAATACAAGAGTTATACGAACTTGTTGAGCTAGCTGTAATAATTTTATTACCTTCAAAAATATTATAATTTGCACCATTTCTAATATCAAATACACGTCCGTAGCTTGGATTATTAGCTTTTACAGTAAGGTTTTTAAATTTAAAATAATCAGCGCCATCAAGTTGAACGGTCCAATAATCGCTAGAACCAATAGATGTAAACTCAAGGATTACAGAATCTTGATTAGCAACTGTCGATTGAAACGTAATTGTATTAGTAGCACTAGCGCCCGTAATCTCAGAAATAACAAGCTGCTCATTATAAGTCCCACTAGTTACATTAAACACAACAGCACCACTAACTCCAGCAATCGCCATAGTAGTTACCGCATCATTAAATGAAGTGAAATCTGCTGATGTACCACCTATTGTATAAGCACCACTAAGTGGCATTGAGAAAAACATAGTTGCACTTGCTGTATCATTTGCTGCATTTCCATCTGTACCAGCATTTGGAGCACTTGAAGAAGCAACAATAGTATGATTACCCATTGAAAAGGTATAAGTACCTAAAGTTACAGTATCTGTCTCATTTGTTAGCACTGAACCAGAAAAGCTAGCTGCTGTTTGTGAGA
>JAOZPM010000007.1:32746-38709 GCA_029932765.1 Bacteroidales bacterium
GCACTAGCAGAAAATCCCATTAGTACTAAGAAACTAAGAATCATACTAAGTTTCTTAAAAAAGTAATTTGTTTTCATAAAAAAATAATTTAGTTAATAAAACGTTTTAATAAAATGCCATTTATAAGTTCCATAAAGATTATCAATCATTTTAAGTTTCAAGATATTGAATAAACCCAATATCCTAAAAAAATATTTTTGATAAAGAACGGATTTAATAAACTCTTTAAAGTATTATAAATGAACGTAAATTTCAGCTAAGATACATAATTTTTAACAACGCCGCCTTAAAAAAAACAATAGGTGATATAGCTTCAAAAGCAGCTGTATCACTCATTCCTATATATGAGCTATTTATAATAGATATAGTCCTTAAAAAAATCTTAGTATAATCCAAAATTTGCAGAAAAAATCACTTATCTAATCATGAATAATAGATAATAATAATTAAATCCGTTTATATTGATAACCATCAACTAAAAAAAAGGGAATTTATACTAAAGTAGGTTTTCCAAAATATAGTTATCGATGACCTTAGGAAAATATTCATATTCCAATTCATGCACTTTATTTGCAATATCCTCATATGTATCTATGGAAGAAACCTGACTCTCCACTTGTGCCAAGTGTTTTCCTTCATCATAGTGTTCGTTCACAAGGTGAATAGTAATACCACTTTTGGTATCACCAGCAGCCTTTACTGCCTTATGCACATTATCACCATACATACCTTTACCACCATATTTTGGCAATAATGCTGGATGTATATTTATTATACCTTTGGGGAAAGCAGCTATTATATTTTGAGGAATACGTAACAAAAAACCTGCTAGGATAATTAAATCAACATTCTGTTCCTTTAATAGTTCTATAACCTTATCACCATTTCTAAATTCAGAATTAACAATATGAAATGAAGGAACACCTATGTTTTTAGCTCTATGAAATATGTAGGCATCTTTTCTATTACTTAATATTGATACAATTTCCACAGAGTTGTTATTCTTAAAATAATTAAAAATATTCTCTGCGTTAGACCCATTTCCGGAGGCGAAAATTGAAATTCTAGTTTTAGTTGACATCATTATCTATTTTGTAAAAAACATTGCTGCAAAGATATGTAAATAGAGAATAATAAACTATTGTATTGTATAGAATTTCAGGCGAAGCACACACTTATTACTAAAATAATGTTCTCCATAGTTTCATATGGATTTTATTAATATCAAATTCAAAAAAATTTTCTCATATTTAATACCAAATTGGTATAAGTATTACATGCTAATAATTGAAAAAAATCAACAAAAAAAGGGCATCCGTCGTATGACGAATGCCCTTTATTATTATTAACTAAAGTTTACTTAATAATAAGCTTATTGATTTTAACGCCTTGCTTATTGCTTAACTTAATGTAATAAACACCAGTAGCAAATTCGCTTATGTCAACATCTTTAACAAAGTTATTATTAGCTTCAATAATTTGTGAGTAAACAACCTGACCAGCAAGGTTTACAATTTCCATATTGAATTCACCTTCTGCACCATTAATAGCCAAAGTAAATCGACCATCATTAGGATTAGGGAAAACACTAACATCAACATTACCAAGAGCTCCATCTATAGAAACATCATCAATAACAGTAATTACAATAGTGTCAGAAGCCATACAACCGTTATTATCAACAACAACCGTGATAGTAGTATCAGTACCAGCAGCGAAGTTAGATTGATCATAATTTACAGTTTGAGTAGTCTCACCTGTACTCCAATCATAAACCATACCTGCATTACCAGCATCAAGAGTAACCGAACCTGCAGTCCATTTGAATTCTTGATCAGGACCAAGATCAACAATAGGATAAGCATTTACAGTAACAATAACACTACCATTGTCCGAACATAATGTATTTGCAACTGTAACAGTATATGTTGTTGTTGTATTAGGTTTAACAACAATTGAACTTGTTGTTTCTCCTGTGCTCCATAAATAGATATCATTATTTGTAGCTGGAGGAGTAACCATATGGTTACCAAATCCAGTAAATGTATTCTTAGCTAATACTTCATATTGAGAAGAAGCTGCATCAATACCTGCTATAACATTCCAATCAGTAGATCCACCAAAAATTGAAGATTTACGAACTAAAGAATGGTCTTTAGTAGCGTGTGCTTCACCTGCTACATCCCATCCTGAACCTGGATCATTATCTGGAGTTCCAAAAATATCAATGATTGTCCAAGTTGTACCTCCGTCAGTTGTTACTTCTAATGCACGAGCATCGTCACCATTAAAGTGAACTAAGCTAGGATATCCTAATACTTCGTTAGCAAGAGTTGTGTCAAAATACTGGTCACTAACTTGGTCAGCTACCATTACCCAACCTGCACCAGCAGCTAATGTAGCACCAGCAGGAAAAGTGTGATAATATGCCCATCCATTACCATTTGAAGCTTGAGCTATTCTATAGTCATCAAGATTAACTGTAGCATTTGTACCATTAAAAATCTCAAGACCTTTATTATTAGAAGAACCCTCAATATACATAGAGAAGAATACACTAGGAGTAATAGTTGCTGGAGCTGCCATTAATACTGTACTATCACCTTCACAAATATCAAGGTCAGCAGTCATTACAACCATAGGACCTTCGTTAATGAAAGTTGTATCATAAGTAACATAATCACATCCATTAGTATCAGTTACATCATAAGTAACGATCTGTTGTCCAAGACCAGAAGTAAGTGGATCAAAAGAATCACCTGTTACACCATTACCTGTAAAAGTACCACCCGTTGGAGTTGCAGCTAAAGTAACAGGGTCAGCAGTAGAACAGTAAACTGTATCTAAACTTGTAAAAGTAACCATTGTAACAGCATGAGTTGTTATAACTATAGCATCAGTAACCGTTCCACCTGGAGCCATAACTTCAACAGCATAAGTAGCTGCTGTATCTACATTAAGAATTGCACCTGTAAATGCTAGAGTATCGTTATTGGCAGTCCATAAATAATATGAACCTGTAACAGCAGTTGCATCTAAAGCATAACCGCTATTAAAGCAAATAGTAGTATCAGCACCTAAATCAATAGGCATTTGAGGATTTACTATTCCAATATTATCGAGGCTAAAATAATAATCACCACTACCATCATGTACACCAGCAAACTTAATAATAACTTCTTGCCCTGCATACGAAGAAACATCTATTGTTTTATGAATCCATTCTGCAGAAGCAGTATGATTTGTTGAATCAATTGTAGCAATTGTGTCGAAAGTAGTTCCACAGTCTGTAGATAGCATAAAGTAAAACTTATCATCATCTAGAGCTGTAGGTGCGCCTACACTACCCCAATCTACTATATTATAATCAAATACAAGACTAGAATTTGCCGTAATAGAACCAACTTTATTATTCATAAATGCAGATCCATTTTGAGAATATGAATAGAAGTTTTTATATAAACCTTTACCACTTTTACCATGAGATGCACTTACGTACATACCAGTACCACTCCATTTTATAATATCACCATCAAAATCATCAACATAATCAACAGCATATATTTCTGCAATTACAAAAGATGAAGTCAATGTATCGTTATCATTAAAAATAGTATCCGTAGATAATGAAGTATAAGCCATTACACTATACACTTGTGGTGTAGAAGCATCAAATGTACCCATATCAACAGTATCTGTTGCTAAAGAAGCTATAGAAGCAGTAGTCGCAGTTAAAGTTACAGCTACACCATTAGAGTCTGTAATTATAACACTTAAAGGAGCGTTATTTTGAGTTAAAACACCATAATTTTTAACTATCACTTTTACTGATGTCAAAGCATCTCCACAAACTGAACTTACTGGCTCAATTAAAGTAGTAACACCCAAATCGTCTTGAGCTTCAGTGATAAAAGTTAAGATAGTAGTATCATTAGAATTATCTTGATCACTAGAGAGGTCTGTATATGCTGTTAAAACATGTACTCCTCCAACAGTACCATCAAAAGTAGTTACAAAAGTAAATGTGTCTGTAGTAAAAGCATCTAATGAAGCCATTGTTTCAGAAACTATAGTTCCATTATCTAATACATATTTGATTGGAATATTAGTTTGATTAAGAACACCATTATTTTTTACAACAACAGATAAAGTATCTGTAAGAGTAGCTGTAAAGCCACCAAATGTTCCTAGGATCTCACTTACTTCCATCTCATTGTTTAAAGGGTCAAAAACTTTAAAATCATCAATACCTGAGTTATCTGTTCCGTATCCATATACTGAAGTACCTTCAAATTTCACAACTACAGTGGAAGTAGTATAAGATGATAAAAGAATTGTATTCTCTACCCATGAATTTGTAGTTGTTTGATCATGTGTATATTCTAAGTTCCAAGTTGCACCGCCATCAGACGAAATATATACTTTAATTGGATTAGTTGCTCCATCAGCTCCAATCCATGCCCAATAAGACAATCTATAGCTTGCACCAGACGCACTTAAATCAAAAGCAGGTGATATTAGATTGAAAGGGCTACTAGATGTGCCAATATTATAATCATTCAATAATGCATAATAGCCTGTTCCTGATGTATGATCAGCTGTTGCTCCATGACTATTCGTAGTAACGAATTGCCAATCTCCACCAGCATCACTTGCATCATTAGTCCACCATGCAGGAATTACTCCACCATTTTCAAAGTCCTCAGTATATGGAAAACTAGAAAATACTTCAGCAAACATTTCAGTAACAATAGTAGTATCATTAGCAGTATTTCCATCTGTTCCTCCATTTGGAGAAGCACTCGACGCAATAACTGTATGGCTACCCACTGCAAAAGTATAATTTGATAAAGTAATAGTATCAACAGCATACTGTGCTAATGAACCAATCCAAGAATAAGCAGTTTGTGCTACACCATCTATTGTCCAATTAACAGTAGCTGAGGTTAAAGTAGTAGTTCCAAAGTTTTTAACAACGGCTTTAACATCATTAGGCAATGCATATGCAGGGATAATAAGCTCATCAATAGAAGCATCAAGAGCAACAGGAATAAAATAGTTAACAGTAACAATCCATGTGCTACTATCAACTTTACTATAATCAAAACCACATCCAGATCCGCCATAAGTACGGAATGCATTCATTTCAAATTGGATTATTCCTCCACCTGTTATTGCATTGGCAATTGTTAAACCCGTTCGTGAGTATGCATAAGTACCTGGTGAATATCCTACACCTTGAGACACTGCAGCCTCTGCTGTGCCACCAGTAGTGATACAACGAATAAATGATCTTTGCTCCGACATGTAAGCATAATTAGTTGCATCAGCTGTCATGTCATAAACAACATCTACACCTGTAATAACAGCACCCGCTGGCAACGTTACATCAAGAGTATCTGCACAAGCAGAGGTCGTAGCTGTTGTAGGAGAACTCATATATTCAGTAGAGATGTCTCCCGCACTAAAAGTAGCAGTAACACTCTGTCCAAAGATAAATGAGCTAATCAACACAAAACTAAGAATCAAACTTAGTTTCTTAAATAAGTAATTTGTTTTCATGAATAATTAATTTAGTTAATATAATGTTTTAATAATCTGTTATTTATAAGTCCAGTGAAGACTTTTTATTTCTTTTAAAATTTTGAAATTATTTACTTCTAATGAATTTTTATAAACAATACATTTAATAAACTCTTTTCAGTATTATAAATGAACGAATATTTTCGCTAAGATACATTATTTTTAATAACACCAAGCTAAAAAATAACAATATCTTGATTATTTGTATAAATGATAACTAAATTATGTATTTACATGATAATCATATTAATATATAGTACAAAACCATTAGTGACTTAATATAGCTTTTTAGCCAAATACAAAATCTTAGGAGCCATATAAATAAACCTTATAATATAGTTTAAATACTTATTAATTACCATATTATTAGTACTTTGTGT
>JAOZPM010000196.1:0-3596 GCA_029932765.1 Bacteroidales bacterium
TTCCAGGATGAATGTCTCCACTAATAAAACAACTTATTGAATTAAACAACTTCTGCTCTTTTACCAACTTTTGATGCAAAATAGCAGATTTTCCATTCCCCAACAAATCAGATATTAGATCAGTAGCCGGATAATCCTTGTCCAAGCGCGAGCATGTATGATATACCTTAAATAATGCATTTACCGGAACATCTCTTCTCAGCTCTTTAAACCTAGGCTCTGTCTGCTTTGGCTCCATAGGTATATCTCTAACAATCTGATCACCAGCCGCAATAGGACCGAACCATTTCTCACTCAATAGTTTTATCTCATCAAAATCCACATCGCCAGCAATAACCATAATCGCATTATTAGGATTATAATACTTTTTATAAAAAGCTTTAACATCCTCCATTTTTGCATCTTCAATATGCTTAATATTCTTACCAATTGTAGCCCATTGATATGGATGCACTTTATATGCTAATGGTCGGAGCTCCAACCATAAATCACCATAAGGTTGATTCAAATATCGCTGTTTATACTCTTCAATTACCACAGAACGCTGCACCTCCAAACTCTTTTCAGAAAAAGCTAGATTAAGCATTCTATCACTTTCGAGCCAAAAGCTTGTTTCAATATTTTCCTTAGGTAATGTAATATAATAGTTAGTAATATCATTATTAGTAAAAGCATTATTATCTCCTCCTACCTTCTGTAATGGCTCATCATATTTTTCAATATTTACAGAACCTCCAAACATTAAATGCTCAAAAAAATGTGCAAAACCAGTCAACTCAGGATTCTCATCCTTAGCTCCAACATTGTATATGATATTCATTGCTACAACAGCAGTGGTTTTGTCTTGATGAACAATTACTTTTAGACCATTATCAAGGGTAAACTTCTGATATTCAACCATTATTTTTGTTTTATATTAATTATCAAATGTAGTGTTTTTAAAGGCAATCTTAATAAAAAATTTGAAAAGGAAAATATATTAAATACTTCTTTAAAATAACACCCTATCAATTGATATTTTACTTAATTTTGGGTTCTGATTAGTAACCACAGTCAGACAAAATGATCAACATAAAAGATTCCTCATTTTTCTATTACCTCTCTCAGATTACACTACTGATTTCAAGTATTTTCCAATTTTTAACACTCCATATTAATAATTTATATATTGTTGATATAGAATCATATGCAAAAACATTCTATAATTATACCCTATGAGCAAAAAAGCAACATTAGTATTAGAAGACGGTAGACATTTCGAAGGTCAAGCTTTTGGCTATCAAGATAGTATTGCAGGCGAAGTAGTTTTTAATACTGCTATGACTGGTTATCCTGAAAGCCTAACCGACCCTTCATATAAAGGTCAAATATTAGTTACCACTTATCCTATAATTGGTAATTATGGTGTTCCTAAAAAGGGAGAAGAAGATGGACTGCTGAGAAATTATGAGTCGGATAAAATACAAGTATCAGGATTAATAATATCATATTATAGCGATGAGTACAGTCACTGGAATGCAGAGAAAAGTCTTGACGAATGGATGCAAGAAAACAACGTTCCTGGAATTTCGGGAATAGATACTCGCGCACTAACAAAGCACCTTAGAGAAAAAGGAGCTATGCTTGGAAAAATAGTTGTTGATAAAAAAGATGTCGTTTTTATTGACCCAAATATTAGAAATCTTGTTGCTGATGTAAGCATCAGCGAGAAACAAGTGTATGGCAATGGAAAACACAAAATATTGCTTATTGATTGTGGTGTTAAAAATAATATTATAAGACATTTATTAAAACGAGATACTACCGTAATTCGCGTGCCATGGGATTACGATTTCTCAAATGAAGAATATGACGGATTATTTATTAGCAATGGCCCTGGAGACCCTGAGAAATGTAAAATCACTGTTGATAATCTTGAATTGGCATTTCAGAATGAAGAACCAATTTTTGGAATTTGCCTAGGAAATCAGTTAATGTCGTTAGCCTCAGGAGCAAAAACATATAAGCTAAAATATGGGCACCGTAGCCACAATCAACCTGTACTACTTGTTGGAACAAACAGAGCATATATTACTTCCCAAAATCATGGTTATGCAGTAGATAATTCTACACTTGGAGAAGAGTGGGAACCTATGTTTATCAATCTTAACGATAATACAAACGAAGGATTTAAACACAAAACTAAACCGTTTTTTAGCACACAGTTTCACCCCGAAGCATCAAGTGGGCCTACCGATACAGAATTCCTATTCGATGAGTTTTTAGATTTAATAATCAAGCAAAAGGAGACAAAATAATGATTAAGAAACCAAGCAAAGTATTAGTATTAGGGTCTGGAGCCTTGAAAATTGGAGAAGCTGGAGAATTTGATTATTCAGGATCGCAAGCACTAAAAGCATTGCGCGAAGAGGGAGTGAAAACTATTCTCATAAACCCAAACATTGCAACAGTTCAAACTTCAAAAGGAATTGCTGACAAGGTGTATTTTCTTCCTATAACTACTGATTTTGTAGAAAAGGTAATAGAAAAAGAGAAACCTGATGGTATTTTATTAGCATTTGGCGGACAAACAGCATTAAACTGCGGTACCGAACTATTTGAGAAGGGAATACTCGCAAAACATAATGTGGAGGTACTAGGAACACCCATAGAGGCAATTATGGTAACTGAAGATAGGGAGAAGTTTGCCAATCTACTCAAAGAGATTAATATAAAAACTCCCGAGAGCTTTGCCGTTGAAAATATTGAAGACGCAATAATAGCTGCACACAAGATTGGCTATCCTATAATTACTCGTGCCGCCTTTACCCTTGGAGGGCAAGGAAGTGGCTTTTGCAATAATGATGATGAGCTGCGAGAGTTGGCAAAAACAGCTTTCTCTTTTAGTAATCAGATTCTTGTCGAAAAATCACTTAAAGGATGGAAAGAAGTTGAATACGAAGTTGTTCGTGATGGATACGACAACTGTATTACTGTATGTAATATGGAAAATTTTGATCCTCTAGGAATACATACTGGCGAAAGTATTGTGGTGGCACCATCGCAAACTTTATCCAATACCGAATATCATAAACTTAGAGAGATATCCATAAAAATAATACGCAAAGTTGGTGTAAAGGGAGAATGTAATGTACAATTTGCCTTGGATCCAAAATCGGAAGATTATCGTGTGATAGAGGTTAACGCAAGATTATCACGTTCAAGCGCATTAGCCTCAAAAGCTACTGCTTACCCATTGGCATTTGTAGCAGCAAAAATTAGTTTAGGCTATGGTCTTCATGAGTTAAAAAATGCCGTTACAGGCAATACAACTGCCTTTTTTGAACCAGCACTTGACTATATAACCGTTAAAATTCCACGTTGGGATCTTAGCAAATTTAACGGTGTGAGTTCTCAACTTGGTTCTTCAATGAAATCGGTTGGTGAAATAATGGCTATTGGTAGAAGTTTTGAAGAGGCAATACAAAAAGGCCTAAGAATGATTGGTCAAGGTATGCATGGTTTTACTGCCAATAAAGAAACTGAGATAGAAGATATTGAGAAAGAGCTAACTCAACCTACAGATATGAGAATATTTGCAATTTCTCATGCCTTAA
>JAOZPM010000083.1:0-13470 GCA_029932765.1 Bacteroidales bacterium
CTACATGGTATGGTGATGATACACAAAGAGAAAGAGCAATGGCTATGATTAATGCACTACTAGGTGCTTATGGCCGAAGAGGTGGAATGTATATGGGAGTTAAGCAAAAACTACCTAAATACCCAGTACCTGCTTTCCCTCATCCACATTGGAGCTGGCAAGATATCACAAAACCAAAATTTAAGAATGCAGCTGTTGGTCTTACTAACGTATTAATAGAAGCTAGTCTTCCTGAGTTTGATAAGAAACATCAAATTAAAGGTTGGTTTATAGCAGGTACTAGTGTTATAAATACAATTCCTGACAGAATTAAGATGTTTAAAGCAATAGAAAACCAAGAACTAATTGTAGTTGTTGATACTATGCCAATGGAAATGACAGGTTATGCTGATGTAGTACTTCCTGAATCTACATACCTAGAACGTCATGACTATAGTAGAGCTGGTAAAAACAGAGTAGCACAAGTTGCTTTCCGTATGCCTGCCGTTGAAGCCAAGTATGATTCAAAACCTGCATGGTGGATGGCTAAAGAACTTGGACATAGATTAGGATTAGAAAAATATTATCCATGGAAGAATCTTGAAGAGGTTCTTGACTGGCAATTTAAACAAGTGGGTTCTTCATTAGAAGAGATGAAGAAGATTGGTGTTAAAACCTTCCCTTCTACAGAACCAATTTACCTTTTACCTGGTGAGGATTACGAATTCAATACCAATACTGGTAAAATAGAACTATACTCTACAGATTTTGCAGAAAAAGGATATGATGCAATGCCTAAGTTTACTAGGCACGATTCACCAGATCCTGGTTTTTATCACTTAGTTTATGGTAGAGCTCCTATGCATACTTTTGGTAGAACTCAAAATAATCCGTACCTATACGATTTATACGAAACTAACAGTATATGGATTAACCCACGAACTGCTAAATTATGGGGAATTGAAAACAACTCTGATATTTGGTTGAAAAACCAAGATGGAGTTATTAGTGAATTTTCTACAAAAGCACGATTAACTGAGCGTATTCGTCCTGATTCAATTTATATGGTGCATGGATTTGGCCATACAAACAAGAAACTATCTAGAGCTAGAGGTCGTGGAATTAATGATATTCCTTTAATTACAAAAATTAAAGTTGACCCAATAATGGGTGGAACAGGAATGCGTAATAATTTTGTAACTTTTGTATTAGAAGAACCTAGTAGAGAAGAAATAATTGCAGCTGCTGATTGGAAAGCAAATGCTGCTAAGAAAAAAGAAGCTTCGGAAAATAAAAAGAAGGAAACAGAGAAGAAAAGTGAAGCTAAAAAAGAACATACAAAGGAAACACACACTAAAGAGGAGGCTAAATCATGAGGTATGCAATGGCAATGGATACGAGAAAATGCGTCGGATGCTCCGATTGTGTAGTCGCGTGCCAAACAGAAAACAATGTCCCATTAGGGTTTTGTAGAGACTGGATAGTTGAAGCTGTAAAAGGCACCTATCCTGATACTGTACAAATGCATTTCAAATCAGAGCGTTGTATGCATTGCGAGAATACACCATGTGTACGTACTTGCCCTACTGGAGCAAGCCACGTTATTGAAGGTGGTATCGTAAAGGTTACACATGACGAATGTATTGGTTGTGGAGCATGTATTGAATCTTGCCCTTACGATGCACGTTATGTTCATCCAGATGGCTATGTTGACAAATGTACTTTCTGCGATCACCGATTGGAGCAAGGACTTAATACAGCATGTGTGGATGTTTGCCCTACAAGTTGTTTAATATTTGGCGATTTAGATGATCCTAAAAGTGATGTATCTATCATATTAAAAGAAAAAGATTGGTACGTTCTAGCACCTGAAGCAGGAACAAATCCTCAATTATATTTTTTAAAGTAAAAACATAAATCAATATGGAAGAAATAATAAATGTAAGTGGCAGGGCAGTACCACATATATATCCTCATTTAGAAATATGGGGAGGCCCAATAGCGCTTTATCTGTTTTTTGGAGGACTCGCAGCAGGATTGCTATTTTTCTCTAGCTTCTTTTATCTAAAAGGCAAAGCTGATACTATGCCTATGACAGTAAAAGTAGCGCCAATAATTGCACCAATCATCATTATTCTTGGACTAATGTTGTTATTATACGATTTACATCATATATTGTATTTCTGGCAATTATTCCTACATTTCAGAATTGAATCTCCTATGTCGTGGGGAGCTTGGACATTATCTGTGATAATGATACCTGCTATTCTATGGCCTTTGAGTTATCTTGATGATATTATTGAATACCTAAAAGAGAATAAATCCAATTGCAAAATGATAGGGCTTCTTGAGTGGGCAAATAACCTAATTAAGAAATTACCTGTTTTACCAACAATAATGGATATCTTTATTAAGAACCGTGCATTAGTTGCATATGTTACAATAGGTTTGTCAATTGTACTTGGTGTTTATACTGGTATTCTATTATCTGCATTTAACGCACGTCCATTATGGAATACTGCAATACTAGGACCTCTGTTTTTAACATCAGGGGTAAGTACAGCAGCTGCATTATTAATGTGGATGAGTAACGACCATAAAGAAAGAACTTTATATAGCAAAATCGACTTAATGTTAATTGCAATAGAGTTATTCTTTATAGTACATATGTTTATGGGTTTCCTTTCAAGTGGAATTGCGCAAGTAGAAGCTGCACAATTACTATTAGGCGGACCTTATACAGTTGTATTTTGGGTATTAGTAGTTGGCATGGGATTAGTACTTCCTGCAATATTAGAAATTATGGAACTTCGTGGATATCATATTCCAATAGCTATTCCTGCTTTCTTAATATTAATGGGAGGTTTACTATTTAGATTTATAATGGTGTATGCTGGACAGGCATCAGGATTCAATATTCTTTAACCTTAAAATTCTTAATAATTATTATGGAAGATAAAAGCAAAAAATTTATGAACCCATACCTAGCTGGAATATTCATTGGCATATTTATGGTATTGGCATATTATTTCTCAGGAGAGGGACTTGGAGCCAGTGGCGCACTTAAGTCTGTCGTGGTTGCTACTGTAGATGCAGTAAACCACGATTATGCAAGCAATGCGAGCTTCTTTAAAGCTAGAGTTGGCGGGGAACATTCTCCTGCCAAAACATGGTTAGTTTTTGAAGTGCTAGGCGTTATTGTAGGAGCTATTATTTCGGCAGCCTTTGCTGGGCGATTAAAAATGGAAATAGGAAAAGCACCTAAAATAACCAATAATAAACGATTAATCTACGCCTTAATAGGTGGTGCATTATTTGGTATTGGATCGCAATTAGGTAGAGGATGTACATCAGGTATGGTAATGTCGGGAATGGGTGTTTTATCCCTAAGTGGCTTTATTGGACTTATTGCAATCTTTGGCGGCGGTTATATTATCGCATATTTCTTTAGAAAACTTTGGATATAAACTTTTTAAAAAATTAATAAACTATGGGACCATTATTTCCTCAGGAGCTAATAAGCGAAGAAATTAATATTTTAATTGGTTTTTTCATCGGCATAGGCTTTGGCTTCTTTTTAGAGGCTGCCGGATTTACTAATACACGAAAACTTGCTGGCGTATTTTATGGCTACGACTTTGTTGTATTAAAAGTATTCTTCTCAGCAGCAATTACTGCTGCTATAATTATGTTCTTTCTAAATCATTATGGAATTATGGACATAAACCTAACATTCTATCCGCAAACATACTGGATACCAACATTAATTGGTGGATTTATTATGGCTTTTGGATTTATTATTGGAGGCTTTTGCCCCGGAACAAGTATCTGTGCTGCTGTAACTGGTAAAATTGATGCAATGATTTTTGTTCTTGGTGCAATTATAGGTATCTTTGGATACGCATTTTCTTTTGACCTATTATGGAAAGACCTTCGTAATAGTGGAGCTATGGGAAGAGTAAATATTGCAGAATGGATGGGAATTAGTGATGGATTGTTTATTCTATTACTTACAATTATTGCTGCAGTAGCATTCTTTGCTGTTTCAATCATTCAAAAGAAGGTTGTAGCTAGTACTAATTATAAACTTTAAAAATTAGATTAAATGAACAAAATAAGTATACTTTTTGTCGTACTGCTAGTTATTGGAGCTTTTGGAGTATTCATTATCGATTCTACACAGAAAGAACCTTTTGAGAAAGTACAACCTTGCGATTTAATTGATATTATATCGCAAACAAACAAATATGTAACCACTGATGAGTTAGCTCGTAAAATGATGTCTGATGACCCAACTATCATGTTGATAGATTTAAGGACAAAAACAGAATTTGATAAATATAGCCTATCTGGTGCAATCAATATTCCATTAGAAAACCTTGCTGACAAACAATACAAAGAGGTATTGGATCAAGATGTAAGAACTATTATCTTATATTCCAACAGCTCTGACTTAGCAGTTAAAGCATGGATGTTAACAAGCAGACTAACTTATAAGAATATTTACATTCTTAAAGGAGGTCTTAATAGGTGGGTAGAAACGATTCTAAAACCTAAAGAACCTAAAGAAACAGCTCTTAGAACAGAGTTTGAAATGTATAGTTTTAGAAAAGCTGCTAGTTATTATTTTGGTGGTGGATCAACTGTTGGAGAAACTGTTATTAAGAAAAAAACTAGTTTACCTATTAAACGTAAGAAAAAATCTGCAGCTGGTGGCGGTTGTGATTAATATATACATACTATGAAAAAATATCTTGTAATAATAATAATAGGCATTATTGCCCTTACGTCATGTACTAAGGAGCAACGACGATTTAAACTCACTGTAGAAGAGGCTTCTAAGCAGGCTGTGGACCAAGCATATGTATTGTCTCCACAACTACTAGCTGACATCCTTTATTCTGGAAGTGATTTGGCTACGTATAAATTTATTGACCTTAGAAACCCTTCTAAATTTGAGAATGGTCATATTGAAGGAGCAATTAATATTCCTTTTAGAACGATGAATAAGAACAACAACTGTAAAACATTCATTGACCAAGGTAGAGTAAATATTATTTATGGAGAATCAACTGAGCAGGCAATTTTTGCAGGTTTCTTTCTTCAGCAACTAGGGGTAAAAAACTATTTTATTATTTTAGGAAGTTATGATTTTATTAAAAATAATATTATAGATAACTATAATATATATTCTGCGCATTACAACCCTGAAATAGTTCAGTATGATTATGCTAAAATAGTTTCTGAGACTTCCGGCGCACAAAACTATTCTGCAAAAACTAAAAAACCTACAGGAACTGCTACTTTTAAACGTAAAAAGAAAAGTGCTGCTGGTGGTGGATGTGATTAATTAATAATAAATATTAAATAGATGAAAAACCTAAATAAATATATAGCATTTGTACTACTAATATCTGTAGTAGCAATTACATCATGCTCTAGTGAACCTTTAGAAAGTAAGGCTGCAAAAATAGATATTCCTAAAATATCTAATCAGTCAGAAGCCCTTCTAAACTTATTTACTAATAGTGGTGATTATATAAACGGTGTAGCCTCACCATACCTAATTAGTGCTGAAGATGTAAATGATTATAAAGATAATTATCTACTTTTGGATACTCGCTTTCACGAAGATTATGTTAATGGGCATATTGATGGAGCAATTAATGTTGATCGTGAGATGCTTATTGATTTCTTGAAATCAATAAATATATATCAGTATCACAAAGTTGTAATTATTGACAATACGGGTCAAGCTGCAGCATATATTACAAGCATGCTAAGAGCAATTGGCTATGGTTCAACTTATGCAATGAAGTACGGTATGAGTGCTTGGAATAGTAAGGTAACAAATCAGTGGAATAAAAACATTGGTAATAAATACGACAATTATTTAACATCTGAACCTACTAAGAAGAATAAAAAAGGAGCCTACCCTGCTATTAATACTAAAGGTAGAACAATTTCTGAAATTTTAGAATTAAGAGCTGAGAAAGAAATTGAACATAATTTTGCTATTACTATTGATAAGCTAATGGAAAATTACAAAGACTATTATGTAGTTAATTATGTTTCAGAAAGTAGGTATAATATTAAACATTTGAAAGGTTCCACTTGGTATCAACCAAAAAAGAGCATGAATATTAATAGTGACTTATCAACTCTACCTACCGACAAAAAAATAGTAGTATACTGTTATATTGGTCATCAAGGGTCTTCTTTAGTTGCATATTTAAGGTTGCTAGGTTATGATGCTTATAGTTTAAGATATGGAGTTAACAGCTTTATGTATAACTATTCTGTAAAGAACAAATGGCCTACATATAACGAGAAGAATGTTGTTATGAATTACGAATTAGTTTTAGGTGAAGTACCAAGTAAAGAAGTAAAAGCAAAAGCTAATAAAATAATTAATCCAGACCTTAACTTTAAACATCATGAGGTTGTACTCCCTGATCCAAGTGAAGTATGTGATTAATACTTAAAAAATATACTGTAATAAAAAAGAAGGAGCTTATTCCTTCTTTTTTTTGCACTAAAATTTATAATAATACGCATTGTATTTTTGTTATTCATATAACATATATCTTACTAGTTTTAAAAGTATTAATTCTCATTATTCTACTGTTCAAGCTATTACATACAGTATATAGCGTTATTCAAGAAAAAGCATTTTTATACTAAACAATTATTAAATAAGAACATAACTTATATTCTATTTCAAATTGTAACATCTTTATATAAGCTATTAAAAGCAGCTAAGTTATAGAATTACATTTGATACTTTAATAACCCAAAAATAATCTGAAGATTAACAAAATAAAAAAAAATTAAGCTTCAGTACAATAATAATTGTAAATACTATTAGTATGAAAAAATTTATCCAAATACTATTGGTTATAATAATTCCTGAGATAATTATTTTCTCTCTAATTGCCACTTATAACCCCGATATAGTAACAATGCCCTTTGATAATTCTAAAATCCAGCGAGTTCAAAAGGATTCATTTCCTGCTGATCACTCTAAATTTGAAGAATTACAAAAAGATTTCAAAACAGGCCAAGAGGTTACTGAAGCTTGTATTGAATGCCATACCGAAAGAGGTAAGGAATTTATGAAGAATGAACACTGGAAATGGGTAAAGAAAGACACATCTATCACTGGTGAAATTCTTGAGCTAGGGAAAGAGAATGTTCCTAATAATTTCTGTATAGGTGTTAACTCAAACGAAAAGTTATGCTCTAAATGCCATGCTGGATATGGTTATGGGGGTGAGAATTTTGACTTTACTGATCAAAACAATATTGATTGCCTAGCTTGTCATGATAATACAGGAACATACAAAAAAGGCAAAGGTGGTGATCCTGCAGCTAGTGTAGATCTTGCTATGGTGGCTCAACATATTGGATTCCCAAACAAGGAGAATTGTGGTAGTTGTCATTATAAAGGTGGCGGAGGAAATAACGTTAAGCACGGTGATTTAGAAATTGCACTTAATAGTTGTTCAAGAGAAGTAGATGTACATATGAATAAAGACATAAATATACAATGTACAGAATGTCATACTACACATAACCATAATATTTCTGGTAATGTATATACTGTTTCTACATCAAATAAGAACAGAACAACATGTACTCAATGTCACACTACTACACCACACAAGAGTGTTACTCTTAATAATCATTTTGCACAAATAGCATGTCAAACATGTCATATTCCTACTTATGCTAAAGTTAATCCTACTAAAGTAGATTGGGATTGGTCAACAGCAGGAAAAATGAGAGATGGCAAGCCATACCATGAAGAAAGAGAAATATCAGAGGATTCAACATGGGAATATGGAAGTAAGCATGGAACAGGAATATTTGCTAAAAATTTAGAGCCCGATTATGTTTGGTTTAACGGCAATAGCGATATTCATATGTTTGACGATAGAATTACAGAATCCCCATTAGTTTTGAATAAATTATTAGGGTCTTATGACGACAATATTGAACCTTCTGATCCAGAGCATCCTTCTAAAATATATCCTGTTAAGATAATGAGAGGCAAGCAAATATATGATTACAACTATAAGACTCTTATTCAACCCCATACATTTGGACCTAAAGGTAGCGGAGCTTATTGGAGTGATTTTGACTGGAATGAATCTGCTAGAACAGGAATGAATAAACTTGGAAAACCTTATAGTGGTAAATTTGATTTTGTTGCTACCGAAAGCTATTGGCTATTAAACCATATGGTATCGCCAAAAGAAGAATCTCTATCATGCGAAAACTGCCATAGTAGAGATAGTAGACTTGCCAAACTTGACGGATTTTACCTTCCGGGCAGAGATAAGAATAACTATATTGAAATTGGTGGAATACTATTTATTATAATTACTGTATTAGGAGTTATGGCGCATTCAGCTCTACGAATTTTATCGAAGAAAAAACATATCTAATTAAAGAAAAAATAAGACAATGAAAAAAGTATATATATATAGACGGTTTGAAAGATTTTGGCACTGGACACAAACACTTATCATTCTAACATTAGCACTAACAGGATTTGAAGTTCATGGGTCATATAATCTTATGGGCTTCGAAAAAGCTGTTATGATTCACGATAATGCAGCATACACATATATGGCATTATTACTATTAATTTTCTTTTGGTTATTTATTACTGGAGAGTGGAGAATGTATATGCCAACAAAAAAGAAAATATTTGAACAAGTAAAATACTATGTTCATGGTATTTTTAATGATGAGGAACACCCTACTCATAAAACTATGTTTAATAAGTTTAATCCTTTACAAAAAGCAACATATTTTGGCTTAGAGTTTATTATTATACCATTAATGGTCGTATCTGGCTTCTTATATATTTACTTTGCTGATTCACTATTAGGTCATAATGGATATGCGCTAGAACCTATTGCCTTTATTCATGTAGGTGGAGCTTTTATTCTTGTTGGGTTTATTATAGCACACGTATATCTAACTACTACTGGCTATAAACCACTATCTGCAGTTAAAGCAATGATTACAGGTTGGGAAGAGATGTCCGACGAAGAGGCTGAAGTAGCTGTAAGAGCAAATATTCATATGTTAATGCGCTTTTCGCAACGTAAGATTATGAATGCAGAAGGAGTAGAAGACGATACATTATTTGATGAATCTTTAAGCCAAGAAATTGATCATACTAAAGCTATGATGATTGATTTTCAGAAAAAACTTAAGGAATCTAACGTTGGTTATTTCAAAATAGATATTAATGGAAATTATATTGAGGTAAACGATGTCTGGCTAAAATTATACTCTACTACAGATATTGGAAATCCTATTGGCAAACATATGGGGCTTAATAGAACAGAAGAAGACAAGAAATCTGTAGAGAAAATTTTTAATAAGATTTTGCAAGGGAAAACAGTAACTGGTAACCTTGTTGGACGATACAATGTTGATGGAAGTGTTAGCTACCATACAATATCTGCTAGCCCAACATACAAAAATAATAAAGTATCAGGATTAGAAGGTTATATTATTGATAAATCTTAGTAATTTTATACAATACATATGTAAAAGAAGCTATCTAAAAAGGATAGCTTCTTTTTTGCTAAAAAATACAAATATCTATAAATTAGATCTTTATAATATATCCTATTCAATTCTTTCATAATAAACTAACATTCCTCATAAAATAATACATAAAAAGTCTAAGCGCTAAATAACAACTGTCATTTACTGTTTGCGAAATAACACTGTTATCGTATTATCTTTGATGTGAAATTAATAACAATAAACATATGAAACGAATATTATACATTTTTTCTATTGTGATTATCCCACAATTTATTGTGTATATGATTATTACACGAACAGATAATCAATGCATAGTAAATAAGGAAGAAACAACAGAAATCAAATTAGAAAATTACACTCGGAAGGCCGACAAAATTATTATGACGGTTGCTGATCACTCAAAATTTGAGATATTACAGCAGGAATTTGAAAGGCCACAAGATGTAACATTAGCATGTTTGAGTTGCCATACAGAAAGGCATCATGAACTAATGGCTAATAATCACTGGACATGGGACAGAGAAGAAAAACTTGCAGGCAGAGATACTGTTATAAGCTTAGGTAAAAAGAATATTATCAATAATTTCTGTATAGGAATTAATGGTAGTGAAAAAACTTGTGTTAGATGCCATATTGGATATGGATGGGAAGACAAGAGTTTTGATTTCACTAAGAAAGAGAATATTGATTGCTTAGTATGTCACGATCAAAGTGGAATGTATTTAAAAGCAAAAGGCGCAGCAGGCTACCCTGTCGAAGGATTAAACTTAAATATTATTTCACAAAGTGTAGGTTCTCCTAAGCGAGAAAATTGCGGAATATGTCACTATTGGGGTGGCGGAGGAAACAATGTTAAACATGGTGATCTTGATAAGGCTATGAATTCTTGTTCTAAAGATATAGACATACATATGGCAATTGATGGTGAGGACATGAGCTGCATAGCATGTCATACAACAGAAAACCACGTAATAAAAGGTAAGGCTTATGCTTTATCATCAGAGAATAAAAACAGAGCAACTTGTGAGCAGTGTCATACCGAAGCACCACACAATGATAAAGTATTAAATAATCACGGCGACAGAATTGCTTGTCAAACATGTCATATACCAGAATATGCAAAAGCCAACTCTACCAAAATGGTTTGGGATTGGAGTACTGCTGGAAGACTTAATGAAGATGGCAGTCAAATTCATGAAGCTGATGCCGATGGAAATCATAATTACCTAAGTATAAAAGGAACATTTGTATATGACGACCATGTAAAACCTGAATATATATGGTTTAACGGACTTGCAGATCACTTATTAATAACAGATAGTATTGTAGATATTCCTGTACAAATGAATACTTTAATGGGTTCGTATAATGACAAAGGTGCAAATTGCGAATCAACTACTTGTTCAAAAATATGGCCTGTAAAGATTCATAGAGGAAAACAACCCTGGGATCCTATTCTGAGAAAAATAGTACAACCAAAACTATGGTCTCCTAATAAAGGTGATAGTGCATATTGGGTTGATTTCGATTGGAACAATGCTATTATAGCCGGAATGAAATATACAGGACTTCCTTATAGTGGAGAATATGATTTCGTAGAAACAGAGATGTATTGGCCGCTAAATCACCAAGTATCTTCTGCCGACAAATCATTGAAATGTATAGATTGCCATACTAGTAGTACAGATGGTAGATTGGCTGAACTTAAAGGCTTTTATTTGCCAGGAAGAAACCATTATGATTTCATAGAATATATAGGAATTCTATTAGTATTACTAACAGCAGCTGGTGTAACTATACATGGTGGAATTAGAATAATACTAAGAAAGAATTGCCTGCACAAGAAAGAATAATAAGCATAAATTGAAATAAACATTAATAATTAAATAATTCAATTTAAATAATTAGAAAGAATGAAAGTATATATATATAAAGGATTTGAGAGGTTTTGGCATTGGACCCAAGTTACACTGATAGTAATGCTAGCCTTAACAGGCTTCGAAATACATGGTTTTTATGAGTTATTTGGGTATAGAGACTCCGTAATGATTCATGATAGAACAGCATGGGCATTCTTAGCACTAATAGTATTTGCAATATTTTGGCATTTTACAACTGGCGAATGGAAGCAGTATATACCAACCGTAAAACTTGTAAAGGAACAAGCTGAATATTATATAACAGGAATTTTCAAAGGGGCTGAACACCCAACGAATAAACTTGTTTATAATAAGTTTAATCCACTACAACGCTTGATTTATTTAGGCTTAAAATTATTGGTTATTCCAGTGATGGTAGTTTCAGGATTTGCATATATGTATTTCAACTATCCTAATGAGACATACGTATTAGGAAGTTTGGGCCCAGTAGCCGCAATTCATACTATGGGTGCATTTTTTCTTGTAGTATTCATTATTGCTCACGTATACCTTACTACAACAGGTCATAAACCTCTTTCAAGCATACAAGCAATGATAACTGGCTGGGAAGAGATGAGCGAAATGGAAGCTAAAGAAATGGTAAAAAGTGAGATGGAGTACAGCTTGAAAGTTGCTAAACATAATCTAATAGGTAGTAAAGATAGAAGTAAATTTCTAGATGAAGCATTACAAGAAACTGAAGAAAAACTTGGTGTAAAAAATAGATTACACGATGTATTATCAAGCAGTGGTGCAGGGTATTTTAGACTTGATAAAAATGGTGATTATATAGAAGTAAATAAAGCATGGGCAAATCTTTACAAATATAACTCTGAAGAGGAAATTATTGGTAAAAACTTTAGTCTATCACGCTCAAAAGATTCTTTTGCTCAGTTAAAAGAAACCTTTGACAAAGTATTAACTGGAGAAACAGTAGAACACGGTTTAGTAATTAGACGCTGTAAGGATAGATCTATTGGTTATCATACTTTAACAATGACTCCTTTTATGAAAGAAAATAAAATAGTGGGTGTGCAGGGTGTTATTATAAATATAGATAGAGATAAGGCCTCAAAACTTCAATGGGATAACGAATAAATTATAATTAAGATAATATAAACAGATAAAATTAAGACAAGATGAAATACAATTTATTAATTAAGATACCATTATTATTAAGCATCATATTTATAATATCGTGCAATAATAATGAAGTAAAACACTATAATAGTGTTGATGAGATGGTTGCAGAAGCAAAACTAAAAGTTGAATTTATTGAAGTTGAAGAACTGCACGGCTTATTAGACACTGCTGATGTCCTAGTTATTGATGTTAGAGAAGGTTATGAGTATAATCCTGGATATATTCCTGTGGCAATAAACATTCCTCGTGGTGTTATTGAATTTAAAATGGGGAATGATATCTTTTGGGAAAACCAAATGCTCTACCCTCCTCTTAAAGAAGGACCAATAGTTCTTGTTTGCAAAAAAGGACATAGAAGTATCCTAACCATTAAGACATTAAAACAATTGGGATTTACTGATGTAAAGTATCTTAAAGGTGGATTTAAAGCTTGGGAAACTAAGTATCCATTGGAGCAAGAAAAAAATCTGGAGCAAGTACACGATACTGGAGCTGAAGTTGGGGGTTGCTAAGCAATACCTACTTCACAAATTCAAAGCCTCTAAATTATTTATTTAGAGGCTTTTATATTTCCAAAGTTAAGTTTAATTACTAGATGCAATTTTTAAGGAGATTCTTATAATTAAATATTTTATTGTAGTTTATTATTTTCAGTATTTTAGAATATAATGAAGCAACTACACCTACTACAGTTTGATAATTTTTTGACTAAAAGAGGCGTTTACTGCCCTTATAATATACATTCCACTTTTTAGTTCAGAAATATCGACAGCACTATTATTTGTACTAACTCTAAAAGCTTTTACTATCTGCCCATCTATGGAATAAATCTGAAATTCAGTACACAATATTCCTT
>JAOZPM010000197.1:0-3576 GCA_029932765.1 Bacteroidales bacterium
AACTTTACTGTTTTTCATTTCGTTGTGAGTTCTTAATGAAATGTGAGTTTTGTCCAATACTAGTTTATTATTAACAACATTTTGACTTCGAATAAATGATATTCCACTCAAAGTGTAAACCTTATCTCCACCTTTTGGTGTTTTTCCACTACCAATTTTTTGCGTAATATTTCCTAACTTCTTTTCAACCCACGCCCCCTTAAATTCAGGAAAGCGTAGTTTTGGAATATTTATATTGTTATTATTCATCGCTTCCTTTCTCAATATTTAATTTATCACTAATCATCCTTTCTAACTCGTAAGCAGCAACGCCTATAGGGTTGTCAGAACCACGCATGGCGTATTCTACTTTCACATTGCTTTTTGATGCACAAAGTAATAATCCAATGGTATTATTATCTTGCTCTGCTTTAACAATATCATCAACTGCTGAGATATAGAAGTTTAGCTTAGAAATATATTCTGGCATAAACTCACCAATCTTTAATTCTACAACTACATAAGAATGAAGTATTGTGTGGTAAAATAATAAATCTATTTTGTATGTACTGTTATCAACCTCTAGCTCATATTGTCTGCCAATAAAGGCAAAGCCTTTTCCAAGTTCTAAAAGTAGGTCGGTTATTTTTTCGGTTAGAGCAAGTTCTACTTTACGCTCATTTACTTTTTTGCTTAAATTTAAAAAGCCAAAATTATATGGGTCTTTGAATATACTTTTTGCTAATTCAGATTGTGTAGTCGAAAGTGTATCAGTGAAATTATTCAGTGCCTTACCACTTCTATTATATAAATCACTCTTTATTTGTATTAGCATTACATCTCTTGTCCAACCATTTATTGCAGTTTCTTTAATGTAGAAAGTTCTTTCTGGTAAATCTTTTATTTTACTCAAGAGGCTTATATGATGATACCACGTAATTTGTGCAAGTGAGACTTGCACAAATTCATTTTCAGTTTGTGCAAGTGGCACTTGCACAATTGGAAAGTCAGGATATTCTTTGGCAAAAGCTCGCATATATTTAAGATTCCTTACAGAGAAACCTGTAGTATCATCAAATTGTTCTTTTATTTCTGTTGCAAGCTTATCAACTATTTGAGCACCCCAACCTTTATTCTGCTGTGCATCAATTATTGAGTTTCCAATTTCCCAATACAGCTGCAACATCTCTGCATTAACTTTGAGCATTGCT
Organism: Bacteroidales bacterium; assembly: GCA_029932765.1. Taxonomy (GTDB): domain Bacteria; phylum Bacteroidota; class Bacteroidia; order Bacteroidales; family UBA1556; genus UBA6267. The sequence continues at coordinate 1,191 of JAOZPM010000197.1, forward strand.
CTTGTTTGTGCAGAATGAATTTTATTCTTAATGTCATCGATCCACTGGCCAACACTCTCATTATGATTAAATATTTTATCCATTATCAGCAATTTTAAAAGGTGGAACAATTCCTAATTCATCACAAAAACCAATGATTTCTTTATTTACTTCACTTAGTTCTTCGTCTATGTTACCAATGCTATCTGCTACTTTATCAAGCTCTATTTCTATTTCTTCCTCAAATGTATCCACATAGCGAGGAATATTCAGATTATAATCATTCTCGGCAATCTCGTCCAAAGTGGCTACATAAGAGTATTTGTCTTTGGTATCTCTTGCACGGTAGGTATTAATAATCTCTTCCACATCGCTATCACGCAATTCGTTTTGATTGCCATTTTTTATAAAATGCTTATCGCCACTAGCATCAATAAAAACTACACTATCATCAATTTTGCGGCATTTTTTAAATACTAAAATACAAGTAGGAATAGATGTCCCGTAGAAAATATTGGCAGGTAAACCAATTACAGCATCCAAATAATTAAGCTCGCTAATTAAATACTTTCTAATAACACCTTCTGCAGCACCCCTAAATAAAACGCCATGAGGCAAAACTGTAGCCATTGTTCCATTATCGGCCAACTGATGTACCATATGAGTTACAAAGGCAAAATCGGCTTTGGTTTTTGGAGCCAATCGTCCATACTGACTAAAACGCTCATCGGTACTATTCAAAGGATTGGTATCACTTTTCCAATGAGCAGAAAAAGGAGGATTGGCAACAACGGCTTCAAATCTTTTATCAAGATGTTGCGGATTCTCCAATGTGTCTTCCTGCTGTATATTGAATTTACGATAATGCACATCATGCAAAATCATATTCATTCGTGCAAGGTTGTATGTAGTACGATTGAGTTCCTGTCCATAAAACTCACTAACATCTTCCACTTCTTTAGCCACACGCAATAGTAAAGAGCCCGAACCACAAGTAGGGTCGTAAACCGATTTTAGTTTTGTCTTATCAGTAGTTACAATCTTTGCCAGTATTTTAGAAACCTGTTGTGGTGTATAAAACTCTCCTGCCGATTTTCCTGCACCTGCAGCAAACTTTGCAATAAGATATTCATAGGCATCGCCCAAAACATCGGCCTCAATATCTTCGAGCTTAAAATCTATTTCATTAAGATGGTTCAGAATTTTTACAATAACTTCGTTTCTTGCTCCAACAGTTCTACCAATCTTAGTAGAAGTTAAATCCAAATCTTCAAATAAAGCATTAAAATCATCTTCCGATTCTGTTCCCATTGTGCTTTGCTCAATATGGCTCATCACGGCTTCCAAATCCTCAATTATATAATTGCTCTCGCTTTCTATATCAGCATTTCCTTTTTTTGCCAGTTCAGAGAATAGCTCTCTTGGCAGCAAAAAATAACCTAATTTAAGTAATGATTCTTCTTTAATTGCTGCTAATATTTCTGGGTCAGTTACCTTTTTATAATCGGTTTCAGCTTCGCCCTCAAGCAATCCATTTGCATATAAATATTGCTTCTCACTCAGGTACTTATAAAAGATAAAACCGAGAATATAATCTCGGTAATCATCAGCACTTATTTTTCCTCTCAATAGGTTTGCTATTCCCCATAATTGGGATTCTAATATTTTCTTCTGGTCTTCTGACATGTTTATGTTCTTGGTATTTTATGTATAAGTCTGTTTCTTCTGCCTTTATAAATCAAAGTTTACTCGATATAACAAGTAAGTAAAAATAGTAAATTATATGAATGATTTAGAATTTCATTTTTGGCAGTTTATTTATAATTCAAATATTAAATAATTAATACTGTGAAGTGTGTTTTTATAAATCAATTTGTATATCATATGTTTGTCCATCTACTTCCTTTTTTTTCGTCAAACCATTTACGAAATTCAAGAAGTCCTCCATGATACTTTTTCCTCAATAATATCTTTTGGGATTACTATATTGCTAAGTTCTGGATGTAATGGCATATATGTTGTTTTTATTATTATTTAAATTGTATTTTCAATGCTAGTTTCCCCTCCAATACACAGCTTCGCCCCGTCAGTCACATACGCAAAAAGACATACCACTATTAATCAGCAACATAAACATCATAAAAAAATATCACATATATTCAGACCTGAATAACTAGGAGGGTTGTTCGTTAATTTAATTGTGCGGTAAAGTTATATAAAATATTATTTCATAGAACATTAAATGAGATCACTTCAGGTTTTTTTTGTGTCTTGAATTTTGTGTTTGTAAATTACAGAATTTAAGTAGGTTTTAGGTAAAATTATATTAGGACGGCACAGAGCATGATATATACGTAATGCATATAAGTAGTTTAATTTAAATAAAAAAGCCACTTCAATTAAGAAG
>JAOZPM010000084.1:0-13407 GCA_029932765.1 Bacteroidales bacterium
ACCAAATAACTTATAGGTAAAATTATTACTAGATATTTTTAGTTTTCTTGATTCGTCATCAAATCAAAACCTATTTACATTTATTTATTATACTTTTACAATTAAACTATACGATTTATGTTTATAATGATAAAAAACGTATATTTGTAGCTTAAAAGTAAGATGTTATGATTGATAATAATACAAATCCTAAATACATAGCCATTAAAACCAAGGGGAAAGAGCTCTTTTGGAAGCATGGAGTAAAACGAATTAGTATTGAAGAAATATGCCGAGAAGCTAATGTTAGTAAAATGACTTTTTATAAATACTTTCCAAATAAAGTAGAATTGGTAATTTCTATTCTAGATGATTTGATTGCGTCTTCAATGTTGCAATTTGATAAATTAGTGAATAGTGATATGTCTTTTTCAGAAATTCTTGAGAATATATTTATTATGAAGTTAGAAGCTATTAGAGATTTTAGCCCAGAGTTTTTGAACGACATATATGTAAATCCCCAATTTGGGTTGGATAAGCATTTAAACTCATTGGCAGAGAAGTCCCAAAAGAAAGTTAAGGACTTTTATGAGGATTCTCAAAAGAAAGGCTTTATAAGAAAAGAAGTAAATATAGATTTTGTAATGGCTTATAGTTATAAAATGCAGGATTTCATAAAAGATGAAAAACTTATGGCGCAATTTGCTACTCCTAAAGATTTTATAATGGAGGCTATGAATATGTTGTTTTATGGTATAGTTGCAAAAAATAAATAGTCAATTATGAGCAAGTATTTTTATCATATTATTCTATTTACAGCTTTTATTTTATTAGCTATATGTAGCTTTTCGCAAACTAAAGTCGATACTTCCAAAACTAATTTTGAGTATAAGGGGCAGCTTTCTACATGGGCTCATATTAATGGTAATAATCCTTATCCCTTATATTTAGGAGCACGATATATTCCACAGGCAAATTATAAAATACGTTTGAAAAAGAATCACCTTATCGATTTTGAAGCTTCAGCTAATATTGTTGGAGATATGGGTGTTCACTTTTGGGATTCTACTGATTTTAATGGAAATATTAGTCCTTACCGACTTTGGGGTCGTTATTCTTCATCACAATTTGAGTTTAGAGTAGGTCTTCAAAAAATTGATTTTGGAACTGCTGTTATGATGCGTGCCCTCCGTTGGTTCGATCAGGTAGATCCTCGCGACCCGCTTCAGCTTACCGATGGTGTTTATGGTGCTTTGGCAAGGTATTATTTCTTGAATAATGTTAATATTTGGCTTTGGGGACTTTATGGCAATGAAAATACTAAAGGAATGGAAATCTTAGAAACCAATATTGATATTCCTGAGTTTGGTGGTAGAGTGCAATTCCCTATACCACTTGGAGAAGCAGGGCTTTCGTACCATCATCGAGTGGTGGATTCTCGAAAATATTCAAAATTTATTCCTTCCTATGAGAAAGTTCCTGAAAATAGAATAGGAATAGATGCTAAATGGGATTTGCTTATTGGATTATGGATTGAAGGTTCTTATGTGAATAAAAGTAAAGATTTGGGAGCATTGACCCACCAAGAAATTATGACTATTGGTGCTGACTATACTTTTAATGTTGGCGCAGGATTAATTGTTACCATTGAGCATATGCTGTTTGCTAGTGATAGTAAAGCTTTTGAGTTTGTTAGCACTCAAAATAATACAGGCTTATCGCTAATGTATCCAATAGGTATGTTCGATAATATTCAGGCAATTTTTTATTATGATTGGAAATCAGAGCAGGTATATAATTTTGTAAACTGGTTTCGTAATTTTGATAAAACCACCTTTTATATAATGGCATATTGGAATCCTGATAATTTAATTACACCAACAGGAGCAAGCAATTTATTTGCTGGCAAGGGCATACAATTTATGTTTGTTTACAATCATTAACCGAAAGCTTTTAGATTATCTTTTTGCATAGCAAAAAGGTAAATAACAATTAAATATAATAGTAATAATAAATATAAATTAACTTTGATAAGAAGGTGTCAAAAATGAGAATAAGGCCATATTTGGTAGTTTCTTGCAAAGGATTAATTAAACATAAGAATTATGAGCATAATAAAGATTAATAATTTAGAAAAACAATTTCCTGTGGGAGATGGTTTTTTCACAGCCCTTAGCGATATTAATATGGAAGTAAAAAAGGGCGAATTTGCTGGATTAATTGGCCCTAGTGGTTCTGGCAAAACTACTTTGCTTAATATTATAGGGTCGTTGGACACACCCACCAAAGGTACAGCAGAGGTTATGGGAAAATCCATTGCTGAGCTTACTTATAAGCAATCAGCAGGTCTTAGAAATAGGCATATAGGATTTATTTTTCAAACTTATAATCTCTTGCCAGTTTATACAGTATTCGAGAATGTAGAATTTCCTCTTTTATTGCAAAAGATGAGTGCTGTTGAGCGCAAAAAAGCTGTAATGCAAGCACTGGAATGGGTTGGACTTACCGATAAGGTATATTCTAAGCCTAGTATGCTTTCTGGTGGTGAATGTCAGCGTGTTGCTATTGCTCGTGCTATGGTTAAAAGGCCAGAAATAGTGCTTGCTGATGAGCCTACTGCTAATTTGGATTCTGAGAATTCTCACCATATCCTTAAAACAATGAAAAAGCTTAATAAGGAACTTGGGGTTACATTTCTTTTTTCAACTCATGACGAAAAAGTGATGCAATACCTCGATAGAATTATAGCTCTTGAAGATGGTAAAGTTTTGAGAGATGAAACGCAAGAAGAGTTTGTGGTAAGAAAGAATTCTCAAATCTATAAAACTAAATAAAATGATAGCAATAAAATTAGCATATAAGAACTTAGTTGGTGCAGGTTTAAGAACTTGGCTAAATGTTTCTGTGCTTTCTTTTGCCTTTGTTCTTATGATATTTTATAATGGAATGATAGAAGGCTGGAACCGACAAGCAAGAAACGATACACAGGATTGGGAAATTGGCGAAGGTCAATATTGGGAGCAGAGCTATGATAGATACGATCCCTATACTTTTCAAGATGCACATAAGCTTGTTTCAGAGGATGTTGCTGCTATGATTGATAGAGGCGAACTTACTCCAATATTGGTAAGGCAGGCAAATATGTATCCTGAAGGAAGAATGCAAAGCGTTTTATTAAAAGGTGTTGACCCAAATCAGAAAATTCTAAAACTTCCAACTAGTGACCTTAATAATGTGCAAAATGGATATTCGGCAATTATTGGAAGACGTATGGCAAAGGATGCTGGTCTTAAGGTTGGTGATAAAGTTTTGGTGAGATGGAGAGATAAGAACGGAATGTTTGATGCCATAGATATTAATATTGCCGCAATTTTTAAAACTGATGTTCCAAGTGTAGAAAATGGTCAGATATATTTGGATATTAATGTTTTGCAAGAAATGATAGGTTTGCCTAATCAAGCTACCTTATTAGTTGCGGGTGAAAATAGCTCACTTTCAGAGATTGATGGCTGGGATTTTAAAACCACTGATTTCTTACTTAAAGAATTTGATGCTCTTATTCAATCCAAAAAAGCTGGTGGAATGGTGATAAGTGGCATGCTATTATTGATAGCATTATTGGCTATTTTCGATACACAGGTTTTATCAATATTCCGCCGACAGAAAGAAATTGGAACTTATATAGCTCTTGGAATGACTCGTAGTCAGGTAGTTGGTATTTTTACTGTTGAAGGAGGTGCCCATAGTATTTTGGCGGCAATAGTTGGAGCGGCTTATGGTATTCCTCTTTTCTTATGGCTAGATAGTATAGGTTTGTCATTTGGAAGCAGTTCGCAGGATATGGGCATTGCTGTTGCAGATGTTATTTATCCATACTATAGTATTGGAATGATTTTTAGTTCGCTTTTATTGGTGGTGATTTCGGCTACAATTGTTAGCTATTTGCCTGCTCGTAAAATCTCTAAGATGAGGCCTACTGATGCTCTAAAAGGTAAACTTCAGTAATTAAATTAAATATATCAGATGATATTTTTAGAATATTATCACTAAATATAAGATAATGATAAAGTTTTTATTAAAAGGAATATTAAGGGATAAAAGTAGGAGTTTGCTGCCTATTATTGTAATTTCCCTTGGTGTATTTCTAACCATTTTTATGAGTGGTTGGATGAAAGGGATATTTACCGATATGGTTGATATGAACGCCAAATTTACCACTGGTCATGTTAAAATTATGACTCGTGCATATGCAGAAAACGAAAAGCAGATTCCAAATGATTTAGCGCTACTTGATGCGGAGAATTGGATGCAAAAATTAAATACAGAATATCCTGATGTGGAATGGGTTCAAAGGATTCATTTTGGAGGTTTGATTGATGTGCCCGATGCTAATGGAGAAACTAGAGCTCAAGGTCCTGCCATGGGTAAAGCGGTAGATTTATTTTCTGAAAATACTAATGAGCCTGAGCGAATGAATATTACTAAATCATTAGTAAAAGGTGTTATGCCTAGCAAAAGTGGTGAAGCTCTTATTAGTGATGAGTTTGCAGAGCGTTTTGGTGTAAAGCTGGGTGATAAAGTTACTATTTTTGGTTCTACAATGTATGGTAGTATGATGTTTCAAACTTTTGATGTAACTGGTACCATTAGTTTTGGAATAAGTATGCTCGATAGAGGAGCTATTATAGTTGATATTAAGGACGCTCAAAAAGCCCTTGATATGGAAGATGCTACCAGCGAAATATTAGGCTATTTTAAAGAGTCATCTTATGATGATATTAGAGCAGATTCTCTAAAAGCAGATTTTAATGGAAAGTATAGTAATATTGATGATGAATATTCTCCACAAATGTTTAAACTTACTGAACAGGGAATACTTAAAGAAATGCTTGCTCGTGGCGAGAATATGACAAGTATTATGGTTTTTATATTTATAATTGCTATGTCGATAGTGCTTTGGAATACAGGCTTGCTAGGTGGCTTGCGTAGATATAGTGAATATGGAGTTCGCTTGGCGTTAGGAGAGGAGAAAGGTCATATTTATAAAACGATAATTATTGAAGCAATAATTATCGGGTTTATAGGTTCAGTAGTTGGTACAATTTTAGGAGTAGGAGCATGCTATTATTTGCAAGAAAATGGTATTGATTTTAGTGCTATGATGAAGAATGTGGATATGATGATGCCTCCAGTTTATCGTGCAATTGTAACTCCTGATCTGTTTTATGTAGGATTTATTCCTGGTTTAGTTGCAATGACTCTTGGTAATGCACTTGCGGGTTATGCTATTTATAAAAGGAAAACTGCAACTTTATTTAAAGAGTTGGAGGTTTAGGTGTTCTTTATATAGAAAAGATTTTTAAACAACATTTATTAAATTAGAGATATAATGAAAAAATATATAGTATTAATAATGGCAATAGTGGTTTCAATAGGAGCGTATAGCCAAACAGCAACAGAGATTCTTGAGCATATAGATAGAAATATGTCTAGTGATAATCAGGTAATAGAGTCCTCAATGACTATTCACGGTAAGCGTAATAGCCGCACAATGACCTCAATAACATATACAATAGGTAGTGAGAAATCATATACTGAATATTTATCTCCAGTACGAGAAAAAGGTACAAAAATGCTTAAACTTACTGATAAATTATGGATATACTCTCCTAGTACTGACCGTACTATACAAATTTCTGGACATATGCTCCGCCAATCTGTAATGGGCTCTGATATGTCATACGAAGATGCCATGGACGATCGTAAACTAAATGAGGTTTATGATGCTAAGGTGATTGGAGAAGAAGAAATTGATGGTCAAAAAGTAATTGTTCTTGAGCTTAAAGCAAAAGTAGATGATATTGCCTATGCTGCTAGGAAAATTTGGGTTCATAAAGAGAAATATATTTCTTTAAAAGAAGAACTTTATGCTAAAAGTGGACAGCTGCTCAAGCAATTAACTGTTAGTGAGGTAAAAATGTTTGATGGCAGATGGTATCCTACAAAAATGCTTTATAAAGATATGCTTAAGAAAGGAAAAGGTACCGAAATGAGTATTATAAGTATTAAGTTTAATCAAGATATTCCAGAGTATATGTTTACTAAGGCAGTGCTGAAACAGTAGGTTATAATGTGCAAGCTGGCTGAGATGGTAAGTAGTGTCTGCAAGAAAACTACCTATTTTTAGGCCTTTAGTAAGAAAGCACCAAAGACAATGTGTTATACTGAGCACAGTCGAAGTGCTTTTGAAGTTTTTGAAACTAAGGAATTTACGTTTGTAAATGACTGTTTCAAAAACGAGAATAACGCAGTATTTGGTGTTTTCTTGCAAAGACTAAGTATAAATTATTTGTAAATAATGATACTGGCAGCGTAAACGACGCTGCTTGTGCAGCGTTCCGATAATTATCGGATCCATCTCGTTTCATCATTATAGCTGGCACAGGCAATCATTCTAAAGCAATCAACAAAAATTAGAATATAATTGATTTGCTGTTTTATTATAAAATATAATTCTATATATTTGCTAAATGATTAATTGGTTTATAAAATTGGAATGAATTTCTACGTCTAATATTATGGAATTTCAGAATGCCCGAATTTTATATTACCACAGTTAACAAATAGAAACTAAAAGAAAGTAAAAATCATGAAAAAATTAACAATTATACTATCCTTATTTATTATCTTACAAAGTTGTTCAAATAACCAGGAAACGAATATTGTAGAACTTGATAAGAGCAGTTATTTAGATTATTCGGAACGTGATGATATATTATCTGGAGGAGTAAAGATGATACCGATACAAACATCTGCTGGAGAATTTAAAGTTTGGACTAAAAGGGTGGGGAATAATCCTAAGATGAAAGTATTATTACTCCATGGAGGCCCAGGTGCCACACACGAATATTTAGAAGCTTTTGATTCCTACTTTCCAAATGCGGAGATTGAATATTACTATTATGATCAGTTGGAATCGGCTTATAGCGATCAGCCAAATGATAGTAGCCTTTGGAGTGTTGATAGATATGTTGATGAAGTGGAGCAAGTACGTAAAGCTCTTGGATTGGATAATACTAATTTCTATCTCTACGGTCAATCTTGGGGTGGTATTTTAGCTATGGAATATGCATTAAAATATCAGGACAATTTGAAAGCTCTTATTATTTCTAATATGATGGCATCTATTCCTGAATATAATAAATACGCCAATGATGTGCTAGGTCCTCAACTGAATCCAGAGGTTTTAGCAGAGGTTAGAGCTTTGGAGAAAGAAGGTGATTTTAGTAATCCACGCTATGCCGAATTAGTATATACTCATTACTATCCTAAACATGTGCTACGAATGCCGTTAGAAGAATGGCCAAATCCTGTAAACAGAGCTTTTGCCCACATAAATTATAATTTTTATGAGACAATGCAAGGACCGAGTGAATTTGGGAGTATGGGCAATTCTAAATTGAAAAACTGGGATATTACAGAGCAACTTTCAAAAATATCCGTTCCGACATTAACTATTGGAGGAGCCTATGACACTATGGACCCAAAACATATGGAATGGATTGCCACTGAAGTTCAAAATGGACAATATTTATATTGTCCGAATGGAAGTCATATGTCCATGTATGACGATCAGGAAACCTACTTTAAGGGGATAATTAAATTTATTAAAGATGTAAATCAAGGAAAGTAAAATATAATGAAGCAATTCGCTGGTGCAGGAAACGCTAATTCAGCGTTTTCAATGCGTTGCGTCCATCATTAGAATAGCATAAGTAAAAACCATACACATTTGTAATTCATATAAACCATTGTTTGATCTAAAATTATAAAAGAGTATTTCTTTTCAATACGAAGAGATTCAGCGAAATACGAAATATTTTCTACAAAGGCTCATACATAAAGCGGGTAACTGAAAATATTGAAAGATTGTGCAAATAATATGTGAGCGCCTTATTGAAAATATTATTACTTTTAAAAAATGGAATTATGTAACTAATTTTAGTTGGAGTTATGTATGAATTTATAAGTTAACCATTGTGGTAACTTGCCTTATAAAAGGGTAAACTTTTGGCTCTAAATAAGAAAATATAGATATGGAATCAAAACCTACATATGAAGAATTGGAAATAGAAGTTAAAAAACTTCGTAAAGAATTAGAGAATGATTCCACAAGAAAAGAATTTCGTCTATTAAAAAATATTTTAAGCTTATCAAGTGAAATAGCAATTGCTGCTACAGATATAAATCTAAATATAATCTTTTTTAATACAAAAGCAGAAGAAATATTTGGATACAAATCATCAGAAGTTATAGGAAAAAATTTGACAGAGATTCATGCAATGAAAAATGTTGAATTAAAACAGATTGAAGATGCAGTAGAAATTGTAAAGAAAACTGGTAACTATAAACATTGGTTTAATATTGATACAAAATATCTGAAATCAAATGTGCGCGGAATTTGGAATAAAGAAAAGAAACTTGATGGTTTAGTTTTATTTACAACTGACATTACTGAGCAGCTAGTATCACAAAAAGAAATTAGAAAACTATCAACAGCAGTAGAGCAAAGTGCAAATACAATAGTAATAACAGATCCTGATGGAATTATTGAATATGCAAATCCTAAATTCACAGAATTATCGGGCTATGAACTAATAGAGGTTATTGGGAAAAGCACAAGAATTCTAAATGCAGGAATACAATCCGATGATTATTATGCTAAAATGTGGCAAACAATTTCAGCAGGAAAAATATGGAAAGGTGAATTTTGTAACAAAACAAAAGATGATATATTATATTGGGAACATGTAACCATTACACCGATTAAGGAAAATAAAGAAATAGTAAATTATCTTGCTATTAAAGAAGATATTACAGCAAGAAAGAAAGCAGAAGCTGCATTAAATAAAAGTGAAAATAGATTTAAGAATATTTTCGAAAATTCACCAACAGGTATAATTACTTATGATTTAAAAGGAAATGCAATTAATGTTAATAATCAAGTTGTAAAAATACTTGGCTCGCCATCGATTGAAGCAACAAAGCAAATTAATGTATTACAATTCGAAAATTTAAAAAAAATAGGATTTTCAGAAGCATTTCTTAAATGTGTAAAGACAAAAAAAACTATTAAAGGTGAAAATTATTATACAACAAATTGGAATCAGCAAAAATACATTCGTTATATATTAACACCAATTTCAGATAATGGTATTGTTACAAGTATTTTGTGTATTTATGAAGACAGTACTGAACGCAAAGAGGCAGAGCAAAAATTAAAATCAGCTAAAGAAGAAGCCGAAGAAAGCAACCAATTAAAAACGGAGTTTTTCAATAATATGTCCCACGAAATCAGGACTCCTATGAATGCTATATTAGGATTTTCGCAATTTATAGACAATCCTGATTTAAGTGAATTGAAAAGAAAACAATATGTTGAAATAATAAAACAAAGTGGTAATCAATTATTACGAATTATTGATGATATTTTGGAAATTTCAAGTTTGGAAACAAAACAAGTAAAAACAATAGAGAAAGAAATCTGTCTAAATGATTTATTACGAGATAAGTTTTCAATTTTTGAAATAAAAGCAAAAGAAAACAGAATTTCTCTCTATTTACATAAAGGATTGATTGATGGTGAAAGTACTATAATTACAGATGCTTTAAAACTTAATAAAATTTTAGACAACTTACTTGAAAATGCACTAAAATTTACCACGTCTGGATTTATTGAATTTGGTTATAAAATAATAAACACCGAAATAGAATTGTATGTAAAAGACACAGGAATAGGAATAAAGCCTGAAAACCAGGAATTAATATTCAAACGATTTTCGCAAGAGGAAAAAAGCATAGAGCAGAAGGTAGATGGTTTAGGGTTAGGGTTATCAATTGCCAAAGAAAATGCAGAACTACTTGGTGGAAATTTGACCCTTCAATCAGAAAAAGGCAAAGGCTCAGTATTTTTTGTCACAATACCTTTCAAGCGGGCTAATACAGTAATAGAACCGAATCTTACAGATAATGTAACTGAAACAACAAACGAAAAATACACTATTTTAGTAGTAGAAGATGAAGAATTGAATTATTTATATTTGGAAATTTTGCTTGGTAAATCAAAGCTTAATTTAAAAATTATACATGCAAAAAACGGAAAAGAAGCCGTTGAGATATGTGAAGAAAATACCAATATAGGTTTAGTACTTATGGATATGAAAATGCCAATAATGTCAGGATTTGAAGCTACAAAGTTGATAAAAGCATTTCGCCCCAATTTACCAATAATTGCTCAAACTGCATATTCAATAGATATTGAGAAAGAAAAGGCGTTATCGGCAGGTTGTGACAATTTTATTTCAAAACCTATAAAAAAAGATAACTTATATGAGATATTGTATAAGAGTTTAATATTAAAGGAATAGCAGGGCTAATAATTAAAGCAATGGTTTTTAGTTTTTTGCAGCCAAATATGTGTAGTATATTGAATTTAAACCGTTGAGTTATCACCTTATTATAAAATTATAAATGAGAAGTTAATATAATAAAACCTTAATATATCGATAAATGGAAATTAAAGGAAGAGAAAGTATAGTTATTGAAAGAAATGCCGAAGGTGTTCCTAAGGTTATTGTAAAAAATGAGACTGATTTATATTTTGGTATGGGATATTGTCATGCTATGGATAGAGGAATTCAGATGATGTTGATGCGTATTTTGGGACAAGGAAGAGGCTCTGAATACTTGGATAATAGTGATGATATGCTTGAGATTGATAAATTTTTCAGGCAAATGGATTGGAGTAATAATATCAATGATGAGATAGCAAAGTTTTCTGTTTCGGAGATGGAGAAATTAAAGGCATATTGTGATGGTGTGAATCTGCATTTTTCAAAAAGTAAACCATGGGAGCTTAATTTGTTGTTGGGCTATAAAAAATTTAATTGGCAAATTGAAGATACTATTTTAATGAGCCGAATGGCTGGTTTTCTCACTCTTGCCCAGTCGCAAGGAGAAATTGAGAGGCTTTTTATTGAAATGGTGCAAAAAGGTGCTACTAAAGAGATGCTCAATGAACTTTTTCCTAATATATTAGATAATTATAATGAAGAGATAGTAAAGAAAATAAAGCTTATAGATAAAATTGTTCCTGATGCTGTAAAATGGAATTCAATAATTAATCCAATGATGGCTTCAAATAATTGGGCTATTTCTGGTAAGAAAACAAAATCAAAATCAGCTATTCTTTCAAATGACCCACATCTAGAAATTAATAGATTGCCTCCTGTTTGGTATGAAATATCTTTTGAATTAGGAGAAACTACTGCTTATTCGGCCACAATGCCAGGCATAAGTTCGCTTTTGATAGGGCGAAACAAAGATTTGGCATGGGGAGTAACTTATACATTTATGGATGCAATTGACTCATGGGTAGAAGATTGCAAAGATGGAAAATATCTTAAAGATAGTAAGTGGTACTCTTTTATTGAACGTAAAGAAATAATAAAACGTAAAAATAAAGCAGATGTTGAGCTTACCTATTTTGAGAATGAACATGGTGTTTTAGAAGGAAATCCTTTTGAAGAGGGTTATTATTTAACTACACTTTGGTCTGGAAGATTTGGCGGAGCTAGATCATTAAAAGGTGGTTTGAAATTATGGAATGCAACTGATGTTAAGCAAGGAATGATGTGTTTGGGAGAGCTAGAAATGTCTTTTAATTGGGTTTTGGCAGATATACAAGGAAATATTGGCTATCAAATGTCGGGCCTACTTCCCAAACGAAGGAAAGAGAACTCTGGATTTGTGCCTTTAATTGGATGGGATTCTGAGAACGACTGGAGAGGTTTCTATGATCTGGAGGATTTACCTAAAGCATATAATCCGAAAGAAGAAATTTTTGTTACGGCAAATGAAAATTTAAGCCAATATGGAAAAGTTAACCCACATACTATAGCGATGGGAAGTTATCGTTCTGATAGAATAAAAAAATTATTGATGGAAAAAGATGATTTCACTGTTGATGATATAAAAAAAATGCACTACGATGTGTATTCTAATCAAGCAGAGGTTTTTATGGAATTAATCAATACTTTACTTCCTCAAAATGAAAACGGAAATATTCTAAAAAACTGGGATTATTGTTATGATATAAATTCAAAAGGAGCATATTTATTTGAGCAAATTTATAGAGCATTATATTCGGAAGTGTTTGGAGAAATTTTAGGAAAAGATGTAAATGAGTTTTTGCAAAATGAAACAGGAATATTTGTTGATTTTTATGAGAACTTTGACACTATTTTATTGGCAGAAGAATCAGTTTGGTTTGGTAAGAAAAGTAAAACGGAAATTTATCAAAAGGCAATAAAGCTTGGTCTAAAGGATTCTGCACAGAAATGGGGAGAAGTCAATAATTTTGAATTGTCAAATATGTTATTGGGAGGAAAGCTTCCAAAATTTCTTGGTTTTGATAAAGGCCCATTTCCAATGCCTGGCGGTAGAGCTACTATTCATCAAGGACAAGTTTATAAAAGTAATGGAAGAAAAACCACTTTTGCACCATCGTATAGAATGATAACTGATATGTCAGAGGCAAGTGTATATACTAATATTTCTGGCGGAGTATCTGATAGAAGGTTTTCTAAATACTATGCAAATGATTTTAAAAATTGGCAATCTGGGAAGTATAAAAAAATTAAATTATAATATGAGCAATATACCTAGCAACGTAGTTTGGTATACAGATATCATCTAATTAATGAATTTTAAATTATGAGAAGAGCATGACAAATTTTAATCTTAATATGACCCATAGGGGCATGATTAAAATATTGTTATGTGACTCATATGGCCGTAAAACTATAAACATATGAAAACTTACGAATCAAATGCAGAATTAGAAACTATTTTTATAAACCATGGCTTTGTTGAGTTTGATTATAAAGGTAAATCTAAGGCGTTTAGAAATAGGCATTTATCTATTTTCCTTGATGAGGGAATTAAAATCACAGAAAATAATAGACATTTATACTCTTGCAAGAGTTTCACCGAGGAGCAACTTCAGTTTCTATTTCTATATTTTAAATTGAATAATATGGAAAAAGATATTCTTTTCGAGTATTTTTCTTTTAAAGAGATAATGAGCAAAGGTGTTGATATTATTGATCATAAACGTAGATTACTAAAACGAGAAGGAGATAATGGCCGTATTGTTAATAAGCTTGCTAGAATACTTTTGGTCTACGATAAGATAATTATATAATTATACAATGGTTTAATGGTTCAATTATATAATTATACAATGGTTTAATGGTTCAATTATATAATTATACAATGATTTAATGATATAATGGTTTAATGTGATAAATTTAAATTACACCATTACACCATTATATAAGGATAGAGGACTAGGAAAGAGGACAAGGA
>JAOZPM010000085.1:0-13379 GCA_029932765.1 Bacteroidales bacterium
GTGTAGCTTGCCATATGACAGGAGTTGCTGGAGCACCTTCAATGAAAGATAAAGCTAAGTGGGAAACTCTTGCTAAAAAAGGATTTGATAAGGTTTATAAGAACTCTTTAGAAGGGTTTACTGGAGAGAATGGTGTTATGCCAGCTAAAGGTGCGTGTGCTGATTGCTCTGATAACGACATTAAAGATGCTACAGCTTATATGCTTAAGCTTGCTGGTGTTGAAGCAAAATAAAATCAATTTAATCAATATTGGAAGCCTCACTTTTTAAGTGGGGTTTCTGAGTTGATAAACATTATTATTAAATTATTAGTTGAATGAAAAAATATCAAATTTTTGCAGGAATAGGTATAGTACTACTAATTGCTACATATTTTGCTCCTGTTTGGTGGGTGACTTTAAAGAGTATCCAATATCCAGAATCAATGTATCCTAAAGGTATTAGGATAGAATTTAAATATGACGGAGTTTATAATGGATGTGCAGGTGTAAGTGAAAGGTCTGAGCTTGCTGCAGATCAAGCTGGAGCTGATTGTCTTTTCGAAATGAATAAGATAAACCATTTTATTGGTATGTACCCAATTGTACAAGGAGCTAACGACATTAATGAAGATGGTGATCATGTTCCTTATCCAGTATATGCTGCAGAAACATTATCCCAAGATGAAATTCCAGGATATTTAAAATTTTTGAATAATATCCTTAAAAATTCTAAGTATTTCTTTCTTCTTTTTGTGATTTTAGGAATTCTATTTATTTTTAGAACTAAAAAACTATGTGGAGCCTTTGCTATAATAGCTGGTTCAATACCAGTATATTTCCTTGGTCTTTATATATATTCTCTGTATTGGTATGGACATCATATGGGATTGCATGGTGGAGGAGCTTTTGCTGGAATAAAACCATTTATGCCAACAGTGTTTGGCGAAGGTAAAGTAGCACAGTTTATTACTATGTCGTATCCTAATTATGGATTCCTATTAGCTGTTGGTACATTTGTATTTTTTGTGCTTGCAATATTAATGAAACGTAAGGAAATTAGTAATAAATAATGAAAGTTTTTTCTTTTAAGGAGAGTTTCTTGCATTTTTCTATCCCAAGTTTTATTCGGATACGGGTTTATGCTTTATTAGTTTTAATTATTTTCATGAGTAATAGTTCTTTTGCTCAGGAAAAGATATTTGGAAACTATTTTGAAATAGATTTAAACTACCAAATTGAAGATTCAATCCCTCTACAGCCAATAATTGATGCCGCTGATGATGGCGATACTATTGTGCTTTTGCCAGGTATTTATTCAGGTCCAGTTATTATTAATCAGAATAAAATTGTAATTGACGGACAAGGGAAAGCTAAAATTGATGGTAGAGGAATTGCTAGTGTTATTATTATAAATGGAAATAATGTTGTTTTAAGGAACCTCCAAATCAGTAATTCTGGAGGGTCGCATAATAATATTGATGCTGGTGTGAAATTAATTGGAAGTCGTTGTACTATTGATAACTGCAAGATTGATGAATGTCTATTTGGTATAGATATTTTACAATCTGATAGTAACTTTATATATCATAATGATATTTCTTCACTTTCGAGGAGAGAAAAAGCTCTAAAGGGTGATGCCATACGTCTGTGGTGGGCAAAGGGTAACATAGTTCAAGGAAACTATTGGCATGAAGTAAGAGATATGGTTGTTTGGTATTCCGTAGGAAATTATTTTATTGAGAATAAAGGAGTTGGAAATCGTTATAGTATTCACTTTATGTATGCTCACCATAATTATATTCGTGGAAATGAGTTTTTTAATAATTCAGTAGGTGTTTTTCTTATGTATAGTGAGAAAACTATTATGATTAATAATCTTATTCAAGGCTGTAATGGTGTTAGTGGTATGTGCTTAGGGATGAAAGAAACTTCATCAAATCAAATACTTAATAATAGATTTATTTATTCTACCGAAGGAATTCATTTTGATGTTTCTCCTTTCGTACCCGAAAAACGAAATACAATCCAAGGAAATGAAATTGCTTTCTGTGGTTCTGGAATGTTTTTTCATACCAATCAGTTGGGAAATGATATTACAGATAATAATTTTCACGATAATTTGTCCAATGTAATAGCTGAAGGAATTACTGCTTCTGGTAATTATTGGAATGGGAATTACTTTGATGATTATCAGGGCTTTGATCGCGATTACGATAATGTGGGTGATACTCCATTTGATTTGTATAACTATGTAGAACATTTATGGGATTATAATGATGATATTAAATTCTTCTATGGTTCACCACTTTTAGTTATATTTGATTTTTTAGAAAGACTAGCTCCTTTCTCTGAACCAAAATTTATTTTGAGAGATGAAGCTCCAATTTATATTCTTGAAGAAAAGAATTAGTATAAAAGCATTTGTTTAACCTATAAATTATTAATTATGGCACAAAACAAAGAAAACAGCAGACGAGAATTCATTAAATCTGCTAGTATTGCAGTAGCAGGATTAACTCTCTTAGGAGGGGGAATAGGCTATTATAATAAGGTTGCCGGTCCGCAATTTACTCGACAGCCAAGATTTTTACGCCCTCCAGGGGCTATAGATGAAGAAACATTTATTTATGCTTGTATTAAATGCGGATTGTGTGTTCAGATTTGTCCTGTTGAGGCAATAAAACTTGCTGATTTGGATGAAGGTTTAGATTATGGTACTCCATATATTGATGTTAGAGAACAAGCTTGCGATTTTTCTTGTGATTCGTTGCAATGTGTAGAAACTTGCCCGACAGCAGTTCTTGATTTTACACCATTTGAAATAGCTGGTGGCGAAGCTTTGAAAGAGTATTCTAAAACCCATGATGCTACTAAGCCTGGTTTTAATCCTTTCTCAGTGCAGATTGTTGCAATGAAATCTATTGTAGAAATGGGTATTGCAAAAGTAAATGAAGAAACTTGCTTAGCACATCAAGGGAAAGGATTTAAAGGAAATCCGAGAGCTGCAAATTTTGAAGGAATATATCGTTCTCCAGATTCTAACTCTGGGAAACCCTCTCCTTTAAGTGATAAAACTTTTGACAGAGAGATTTGTGACCTTTGTGTTACAGAATGTCCGATAGGAGAGACTGCTATTATTATGTCAAATGATAACAAAACAGGGAAAATTATTCCACATGTTCTTGATGGCTGTACAGGTTGTGGAGTTTGTGTAATGGTGTGCCCAACAAAGATAGAAAGTATTATTATTGAACCAATTAAGGAGGAAAGCCATGTTTAATAGTTCAAAGAAAAAACCGCCTTTGAAAGCAAAGGGGATAGATAATATGCCTCATACTAAAGCTGGTATGCAATATAAGGAATGGCATGAATCAAAGCCAAAAACTAATAAATGGAGAAATATTCGTTGGGGAGTATTGATTTCTGTTAATCTGTTATTTATGGTTTCATACCTCTTTGGTTTGTCCGTTTTGGAAGGTTCATTGAGTGGATCTCGTGCATTTGGATTCTATCTAATGGATAGTTATAATGCTTTGCAGGTAATGACTATATCTATTTTCGATGGTTATTTTTGGGCTTTAACAATGAACTTTTGGATAGGTTTCTTTACAATACTTATTTTAAGTATTCTTGGCGGAAGAACTTATTGTTCGTGGATTTGTCCTTACCACCTTTTGGCTGAATTTGGAGAGAAACTGCATAATTATTTTGTAAAAAAGAAAAAGATAAAGGAGCATACATACAGTATTTATTTACGCTTTGTATTTTGGATAGGATTTCTTCTAATAGCTTTATTCACTAAGAATATTGTTTTTGAAGATATTAATCCTGTCGGAATTATTTCTCGTTCATTAATTTATGGACCAAGTATAGCTTTACTTTGGATTCTTGCTCTTTTATTATTTGAAATAGCATATAGTAAACGCTTTTGGTGTCGTTATGCCTGTCCAGTTGGTGCAACTTGGGCAATAACAGGTCAAGCAGCATTATTGGATATTAAATTTGAACTTGATAAATGTGCCTATTGTCGCGATTGTCAAGATGTATGCCTTGTACCTCACGAACTTTGGTTTGTTGAGAAAGGTAAAGCAACTCAAGATGTTCATTTTACAAATTCAGATTGTACGCGCTGTGGGCTTTGTGTAGATATATGTAGTGGTGATGCACTTTCATTCACTATTAAAGGAATTGATAAAATATTATAATAATTTATGATAAATGCAGAAGAAACAGTGTTTATTAGTGCAAAAGCATTATCAAAAACATTTAAAAGTCAGCTTGTAATAGATAATTTATCTGCTGATTTTTTTAAAGGAGAACGAATTAGTTTGAGTGGTTCAAACGGAGCTGGAAAAACTACATTAATACGTTGTATTTTAGGACAATACACCTATGATGGAGAGTTGCTTGTTATGGGAGGGAATCCTCGTTTGCAGCACGAAAATATTATGAAAGAGATTGGCTTTGTTCCGCAAATACCACCTCCATTGAAGATGACAATAAATGAAATGCTTAATTTCTTTTCGCAACTTACAGAAACCTCACAGGATGTATTCATCAATATAGTTACTGAACTTGGTTTGGATATTAGGCAGCATTTGAATAAACCATTCTATAAACTATCAGGAGGAATGAAGCAGAAATTGTTAATTGCTTTTGCGCTGGGGCGTAATCCTAAAATTTTACTTTTAGATGAGCCTTCTGCTAACCTCGACCCTGAGGCTAGAAAAGTGTTCTTTGGTTTTCTTGAGAATTTTAATAAGGATTCTTTAATGATACTTAGTAGTCATAGAATTAGTGAAATATCCAAATTAGTAACAAGAGAAATTGAAATGGATTTAGGTAAAATTGTAGTCGATAGAAAAATAACTCAAAATATAAAATTATTATGAAAAAATTAGCAATTGTATTATTATTATTTGTTGTTGCTTGTAAACCACCGGCAGATTTTCAACCAAAAGAAATAAACTGGGATAGAGATATTTGTGTGCTATGTTTGATGGGACTAGCAGATCAAGAATATTCCGTTCAACTTATTAATAGTGAGGGAAAAACTGTTTGGTTTGACGATATTGGATGTTATGTAAACTATAAAGGTTCTGATGATTGGAAGAAATTTGTTAGAGATGGAGAGTATAAGTCGTGGATAGGAGATTGTGAAACAGGAAAATGGATTGATGCAGAGAAAGCAAATTATCGTTTTGGTGATGATACTCCAATGGGATATGGCTTTGGTGCTTTAGCGGAGGCTAATGATTCTACTTTTGATTATAATACAGTTGTTCAGCGTATTAAAGATGGTAAAACTTTGCGTGATAAGTTTATGAAAAAGAAGAAAATGGGTAAAATGAAGTGTGGAGAAGGTAAATGTGGTGGAATGAACAAAGAAGAAAAAGAATAATATGAAGAAAGGAATGATTAGCCTAGCAACTCTTGAATTACGACAGAGTTTGCGTTCACCTGCATTTTGGGGATATAGTTTGCTCTTTGGTAGTTTTGTTGCTTTGATGTTTGCTTTTGGTATTACTGAGTCACAGATAATAGGCTTTGTCGGTTTAAGCAGACTAATGGTAACTTTTATGCAAGTAACTATGGTGATTCTACCAATATATATCCTTATTTCAACAGTTAGAGCTGTGGTTGGAGATAGAGAATCCAATGTTATGGAATATATACTTTCTCTACCAATCTCATTTTCTGGCTATTATTGGGCAAAGTTTTGGAGTAGGTTTATAGAAATATTTATTCCTGTTTTCATTGCTTTACTTGGAGCTTCTATTTGGGGAGCAGTCACTAATATTGATGTTCCCTGGGAATTATTTGCTTTTTATAGTATGTTGTTAGTGTCAATGGTAGTCTGTTTTGTGGGTATTGCAATGTATATTTCTACAAGAGCAAAAACTCAAAATATGGCTGTTAGTACAGTATTTATTCTATGGTTAGTTTTAGTAGCATTTCTCGATCTTATATTAATGGGGCTAATGCTTAAAACTAGAATGGATCCACATGCTATAATATTTGTTGGTATGATAAATCCTTTACAGGTATTCAGAACGGCAACTCTTGCCTTATTTGATCCTAAACTTACTGTAATGGGCCCTGCTTCTTACTATATTTTAGATACTATGTCAAGGTTTTGGTTTATTGTATTTGCAATAGCTTACCCCATTCTTATTGGCATAGGCTCTGCTTTTCTTGGTAGCAGATATTTCAAACGTAATGATATTATTTAGATTATGATAAAACATTTCATTCTTATTATTTTATTAGGATCATTAGTAATATTGTTTTCTTGTCAACAGCAGGAGAATATATCAGCTCAGTTGTTTCCTAATCCTCCTGATACTTGTAATTTTGGGAAATTTGCAAATAAGCTTACAGCAAATGAAAAAGCTTGGTTAGTTGCCGATACTACATATACTAGAGAAGGAGAATTACGAAAAATAGGAATTCAAGAAGTGCCACAAAATAAAGACGATTTTAGAAATTTTGGTTTCGATGGTGGCTTATTAAATAGAAAGTATATTCGTGATGCAGATTTTAGAGGTGCATATTTTAGATCTGCTAAAGCAATGCATACTGATTTTTCTTATTCTGATTTTCGATGGGCTAATCTAGAATCAGCACGGTTTTATGCTTCTAAACTATTTGCGTGTAACTTTACTCAAGCAGTAATGTTCTATTTTTTTGCAGATAGTGCAACAATGGATAGTTC
Source organism: Bacteroidales bacterium (assembly GCA_029932765.1). Lineage (GTDB taxonomy): Bacteria > Bacteroidota > Bacteroidia > Bacteroidales > UBA1556 > UBA6267. Next base: position 6,697 of record JAOZPM010000085.1, read on the forward strand.
ATTATTCATAAGTGCCAATTTGTTTGGAATGCATGCCAATGATGCTTCAATGCGTTATTGCAATATTTCTAATGCAATGTTGCGAGATGCAGATTTTATTAATACCGACTTTACTGGAAGTATTGCTGTAAAAGCAATTTTAACTCACTCAATATTTATTGATGCTAAAATGGATTCTATGGATTTGAGCTATGTGGTAGGTTCACTCTCTACTTTTAAAGGTGCTTCTTTTGTTAATTCAAGATTGTGGGGGGCTGATTTTAGTGAAACAAATCTTGATAGTGCTAATTTTTATGGTGCTGATTTAAAAGATTGTAACTTTAATGGAGCAAATTTTAGAAATACAAATTTTAAGAATGCTATTAATATCCCTGAAAGTGTGAAGGCGAAATTAGTAGATGATAAAATATCAGGAATTTTAGGGAATTAGAAACAATGAATATTAGAATTATTAAATTATTGGCCTTCATTATAACAACCTTATTGTTTCAAAGCTGTAACAATATTAATAAGGAAGTAGAGGTATCTGCATTATTTCCCGACCCTTGCGATACTTCTGGAATGTATTATCTTGCTAACTTCACGAATAAAAATCTGATAAAATCAATAATAAATAAGAAAGAATTACTTCCAAATGGAAAAGAGCGCAATAAAGGCTTAATTGCCATTCCACAAGATTTTGATGATTTCAGAGGCGAGAATCTCGATGAAATATATTGGAAAGCTGTTCATGTAAAAGGTGGAGATTTTAGAGGAGTAAAATTCCGTGCTGCAAAATGCCAGAATAGTGACTTCTCAGGTTCTGATTTTAGATTTTGCGATATTCGTTGGTCCTATTTTATGAACTCAAATTTAAGTAATTGTGATTGTTCACGTTCAATTATGTTTCGGACTTATGTCACAGAAAGTAATCTGGAGAATTCAGACTTTAGAGGAGCAAATATGTTTGGTGTAAAAGGGCATAGAGCTAATTTCAGAAATTGTGATTTCACTAATGCATTAATGAAAGAATCTGAGTTCCTTGATGCAGATTTTACTGGTAGTAAAGCTGTAAATGTGAGATTTATTATTACTGTACTTACTGGTGCAAAGATGGATTCCACTGACTTATGCTATGCGGATTTTACGGGTGCAGGCCTTGAAGAAGCTACCTTTACTAATGCAAGAATTTATAAAGCTCAATTTAGAGGTGCACATCTGCAAGGAGCAAGTTTTAGGGGAGCCGATTTGAAAGGTTCTAACTTTTTTGCTGCGGAATTTGTAGATACCGACTTTACTGATGCCAAAAACATTCCTAAAGGAGTGAAAGAGCTTATTGTTGATGGGAAGGCCACAGGTGTTTGTAGTTTGAACACAAATTCAATATAATCTCTTTAAGTAAAACTACAAGATGTACTATGTAGTTAATATATTCTTATAATAATTGTCATATATTATATAAAATACTCTAACTTTGTTATATGAATAAGCATTACAAATTTTAATCTTATTTTGACCCACAGGGCAATGATTAAAATTTTGTTATGTGACTGCACCTGCCTACGGTAGGCAGGTATTTCCGAATTAATAAACTATAAACATATGAAAACAAGTTATTCAAAACTGATAAGTATTGCCATAGTTTTAATTATACTTATGGTAAACTGTAGTGCGCCAGAAAGTAAAGGAAATAAGAGTGTTAAGCCTCAAGTAAGAGAGCAAAATACCGTTGCTGATGTAGCAAAACCCAATTCATTATTTGTAAAGGAATTTGAACTAGGTACTGATGAAAATAATAGAGAAGGTATTGAGTCTTTTAAATTGGATAATGAAAAGAGCCTAGTTACTTGGTTTTGTGTTACTCACACAGGCTATGTAAAGTTCAAAGGGGGTAAACTTAAAATGCTTGATAATAAGATTATTAGTGGGGAATTTGAAATAGCCATGGATAGCATTAGAGATACCGATATTGATTATTATTTAATGCGTGTTGTTTTGGAAAATACGCTAAAATCAGATAGTTTTTTCAATGTTAATGCATTTCCAGTCTCTATAATAAAGTTAACACATCTAAAAGAATTGGGTTTAAATGAATATCTTTTGGGAGGAGATTTACAAATAAATGGAATAACCAATAAAATAAGTTTCCGAACTAAAATAATTCAAAATGATACTTCAATTCTTGTACTAACAGATCGCTTTTATATTGATAGAACAAAATGGGGAGTAACAATCTACTCCAAAAACTTTGAACAAACCGATGATAGCTTCTTATTTACCGATTCTGTGAGTATGAAGGTTACGGCATTTTTGAATAGAGGGAATTAAAACTGTAGCAGTATTATTGGTTAAATATCTAAATATTGTAACAAGTATACTATAGATGGTGTTAATTCTGGATTATAAGAATACTATTTTATCATATAAAAAGAAGTGGGTTTTTTTAGTAACAAATAATTTAATTATTCTTAGCTTTTTTTGTATTTTCGCATTAGTAAATCAATCTTATAAAATTAATGACAGATCCTGAACCCAGTCAATTTATTATTGCCAATTTATTGAACAGTGCAAACTATAGTTTCTTATCTATATTTATCACATTTTCAATAGAATCAATTATTGCCATTGTTGTAATGGTTATATTACTTATGCTTTCGGGACTTATCTCAGGTTCTGAGATTGCTTTCTTTTCTCTAAATCCAAGCCAAAGAGAGGACATTTTTGAGAATAAAAATAATAATTCTTCCAAAGTAATTAATCTACTTCAAAATCCAAAAAACCTTTTGGCAGGAATACTTATAAGCAATAATTTTATAAATATTGCTATTATTCTTCTTTCTACTTTCTTTATGAAAGAGACATTTAATTTTAGTGAGAATAAAACCCTAGGAATTATTATCCAAATAGGAGCTGTAACTTCTTTATTATTGCTATTTGGCGAAATCCTGCCAAAAATATATGCTAAGCAAAAGGCAATGATTTTCGTAAATTTAATGGCAGATACACTAACAATAATAATAAAGATATTTAAACCATTTATTCTTATTCTTAACAGAACTACTAGTGTTATTGATAAGCGATTGGCTAAACGAAAAACACAGGTTAGTATGGAGGATTTATCGGATGCGGTGGATCTTGTGAATGAGCTTGATAATATGGAGGTAGATGCCGAAGACCAGAAAATACTAAAGGGAATTGCCACTTTTGGCGAAACGGATGTAAAGGAAATTATGAAGGCTAGGGTAGATGTTTTTGCCATTGAGGTGGATACGTCATTTGCTGAAGTCCTTAATAATGTTCGTGATTGGGGTTATTCTAGAATTCCTGTTTATGAAGATAGCCTCGATAATATTGTTGGAATTCTTTATGTAAAAGATTTGTTAGATTATCTTGATAAAGAGAACTATGAGTGGAATAAGATGCTAAGGCCAGCAGTATTTGTGCCTGAGGGCAAAAAAATTAATGATCTTTTGCAAGAGTTTAGAGCTAAGAAAATCCATATTGCTATTGTGGCTGATGAGTATGGTGGTACTTCAGGAATTGTAACTTTTGAGGATGTGATAGAGGAGATTGTTGGAGAGATTAGCGATGAGTTTGATAAAGATGCCGAGGATGAGCATTTTGTTATTATTGATGATAATACTTGGGAGTTTGAGGCCAAAGTAAGTATACTAGATTTTTGTAAGGTTGTAGATATTGATAATGAAGAGTTAGATGAACTGAAAGGGGAATCTGAATCTTTGGCAGGCCTTGTACTTGAAGTTAAAAGTGATTTTCCGAAGTTAAATGAAAAAATAGGTATTCTTAATTTTGAATTTCAGATTATTGAAATGGATAAGAGGAAGATTATTAAAATTAGAATTAAAAAATTATCGTAATATGTTTTATGTAAATAGTAGGCTAAGTTTTGTGTTTGCCATAGTTGTTTTTGTGCTTTTTGTAGCTTCTTGCAATGATGATGTAACGCCAAAACCTCGAGCTTATTTTCGTATTGATATTCCGGAGCACAATTTTATTCATTATGATAGCAGTAGTCCATTTTCTTTCGATTATGCTGATTATGCAGTAGTTTCTAATGCTAATAATGCTGCTCATCCTTATTGGTTATTTCTAGATTACCCAAAGTTTAATGCGCGTATATACTTATCTTATAGTGATATACAGGGTAATGTTTCGCAAATGCTTAATGATGCTCACGATTTGGCTTTTAAGCATATAGCAGTGGCTAATGATATTCAGCAAAAGCTAATTTTAATACCAGAAAATAAAGTTTATGGATTGTATTATAGCATAAAGGGGGCAAAAGTTGCAAGTCCTATAAATTTTTATGTTACCGATAGTGTTTCACATTTTGTAAGGGGTGCCTTATACTTTAATTTTGCACCTCAAAATGATTCTTTGGCGCCAGTAATTAATGGTATTGAAAAAGATATATGGCAATTGGTGGAGAGTTTGAAATGGCAGGAGGTAATTAATGAGTAATATTAAAGAGGCTGCCAAGATTATTTCTAATGCCAAGAATTTGGTTGCATTTACCGGTGCAGGAATTTCTGTAGAAAGTGGAATTCCTCCATTTCGCGGTGTAGATGGACTTTGGGCAAAATATGATCCAATGATTTTGGATTTAGATTTTTATAAAAGAAACCCTGATAAATCCTGGCCTATTATAAAGGAGCTATTCTTTGATTTTTTTGGTAATGCAAAGCCTAATGCTGCACATTATGGACTTGCTAAATTAGAGCAAATGGGGATTTTGAAGTCGATAATTACCCAGAATATTGACAACCTTCATCAGGAAGCAGGAAATAAAGAAGTTTATGAATATCATGGAAATTCGGTGCAGTTTGTTTGTACTAAATGTGGGACTATGTTTAAGCGCAATGATTTGGAACTTACAAATGATTATCCATTATGTAGTAAATGCGGTGGTTTACTAAAACCAGATTTCATTTTCTTTGGAGAGGGAATTCCTGAAGATGCAATGAGCAAATCTCTGTTGGCAGCACAAACTGCTGATATATTTCTTATTATTGGAACTACTGGCGAGATAATGCCTGCAAGCCAAATTCCATATCTTGCAAAACAGAATAATGCTACAATTATCGAAATAAACATAGAGAAATCAAAATTCACCGATGCTATTACCGATATATTCATTCAAGAAAAAGCCACTAAGGCAATGAATGAGATAATTGTTAATGTTTAATTGTTAATTAGGGCAATAATACATTATATATTTAATAATTTAATATTTTAACATTTAACCAATGTCTGAATTTACGAACCATAACGATACAAAGATTAGTAAGCTATTGGAGCTTTCGGAAATCATAATTAATAAGAATAGGCCAGCAGAATATGTAAAGGCAAATATGGATATGATAGAGGCAATAATGCCTTCTGATGTCATTCGGTTGGTGCATTTGCTAGTGGAGAAAGGTTATGAAATGGTGGACTTGAAAAAGCACATTTCTAAATTATTAAATCTATTCTATAAAGCATTAAATAATTACCCTACGGCAAAACCTTCTGATGATGATTTACTTTTCTATCTTCAAAAGAATTCAGAGAAAATGATGGCTGATTTGAAAGCTCTAAAACCAATTATTAAAGCATTAAATTTGGAAGGTGTTACTGCTGATAGAATTGTAGCTCTGAGAGATGGTTTTAGTGGTATGAGTGTTTATTCTCACTATTTTACGGTAAAAGAAAATCTATTATTTCCTCTAATAGAGAAACAGTGGGACGATTATAAATGCGTACATATAATGTGGTCAATTCATGATGATATTCGTGGATATTTGAAGCGCCTTCCGGAGCTGTTATCAGCTAAGGAATTTGATTTAAAAGAATTTAATGTAGTTTCTAGCAAAATGTATTTCGACTTGGGAGCAATAGTATTTCGTGATAATAAAGTTCTATTTCCGCAAATGCTAATTACTATTCCTAAAAAAGATATGGAGTCAATTTTAGTGGCTAGCGATGATTTGGAATTTCCGTTTTTCAAGCCAGAGGTTGTAAAAAGTGATGATATTAATAATCAAGAATTTTTTAAAAATGGAAATGTAAATCTTGGAACAGGGGCTATGAGCCCTGAGCAAATAAGTATGGTTTTTAATCACTTACCTGTTGATATTACTTATGTTGATGAAAATAATACTGTAAAATACTTTTCCACACCTAATCATAGGATCTTTCCACGCACTACTGCTATTATTGGTCGTCAGGTAAGCAATTGCCATCCGCCAGAGAGTGTTCATGTGGTAGAGAATATAGTTGATGCTTTTCGCGAAGGAAAGAAAGATGAAGCCTCATTCTGGATTCATATGGGGCCAAAATTTGTTCTAATAAGATATTTTGCTGTTCGCGATGCATATGGTAAATTTAGAGGCACATTGGAAGTTTCTCAAGAGATTAGCGAAATTCAAGAACTAAAAGGAGATAAGAGGTTGCTTGAGTGGGAGTAGGTAATTGTATAATTATTAATGGTACAGTGATATAATGAAATAATGGTATAATGAAATAATGATATAATGGTATAATGAAATAATGAAATAATGATATAATGGTATAATGAAATAATGATATAATGATATAATGGTATAATGAAATAATGATATAATGGTATAATGGTATAATGAAATAATGATATAATGAAATAATGGTATAATGATATAATGGTATAATGAAATAATGGTATAATG
>JAOZPM010000001.1:0-33886 GCA_029932765.1 Bacteroidales bacterium
CCACCAAGTCCAAGCTTTGCTTGTAAACTGATAAACCTGATTAAAGTGGTAATTATGATGCGAATACCAAGCTGGAGATTCATAACCATCCCTTATTAACTCAAATCTATCAGCATTTCCTCTATAATGAAATTGTGTTGATGTAGAAATGCGACCCTTAGTTTTGAACCTAATACCAGCAAACATAGTTCTTAATTGTTCAAACTGATTGGGATATTTAGGTGTATAAAAGCCATTAGCACCAAAAGCTTTATCAGAATAAGCTAATTGCCAGCTTAATTCAGCTTTCTTAAAGCTATAATCACCATAATAAAATAAAGAAGTTCTTTTAAAATCAGTATTCTCAGTATAGCCCTTTGAGTTAGAATAATTTGTTGCAAAATAATGAGAAAACTTATTGCCTTTTAGAGCTATTGATGCTGACATATTAAGCAAACCAAAGTCTCCAACAACGGTATTGAGAGTAATTATATCTTCATTGGGTTTTGGTGTAGCAAAATTTACTGCTCCAGCATAAGCATTTGGTCCAAGCACACGCGACCCAGGGCCAGCAAGAAGCTCAACTCTAGATATTTGCGAAAATGTAATTGGTAAATTTAAACTGTGATGACCCGTTTGTGGGTCTGTCATATCAAAGCCATTGAGTAGGATTTGTACCTGATCGAAGTTGCTACCTCTAATATTTAGGTCGGCTTGGATGTCGTTATTTCCTCTAGTACGAATATCTACTTGAGGCATTGAATTTAAAACGTCTTGAAGGCTCTGTATAGGGTTTAACTCCAAGGACGAAGATTCAATAACTTGAACCTGTCGAGCTAATTCACTTTCTAGCTCTGGAGTCAACTCTCCCATTACCTCAAGCGTATCAAGACTAAGCTCCTGCTCTGCTTGCTTTGGTTCATTTGATTGCGCTTGTGATTCTTGCGCAAAACCAAGTAAAAGCATCGCCAAGGAAATGGTCGAAATCTTGATTTGTAACTTCAAACTTTGGAATATCGCATATGATTTGCGAGTCCAGTGTTTAAAGACACTAATCTGCTTTTGATAATAAAAGTTATTCATTAATAATAATTTGTTTTAGTTTATAATGTAGGTGTAAAACCCAATTTATACTTCTCTTTTCACCGTTAATAAATTAAAAAACTGAAAGACCAGTATAAGTAGTAAATAACTCCAAAGCCCTAAGTCCCAAAGTAGAATTGCCTGATGAGTTTAATCCTGGTGCCCAAACACTAATACTTAATTTGCCTGGAATAACAGCAATAATACCGCCACCGACACCACTTTTACCGGGCAATCCAACTCTATAAGCAAAATCGCCAACAGCATCATACATTCCACTAGTAAGCATTACCGAATTTACTCTTTTTGTTTGGCGTGGCCCAATAACTTGCTCATTGCAATATGGTGAAAAGCCCTTATTTGCAAGAAATATTGTTGATCTACTTAAATCAATACAGCTCATATGAATTGATGATTGATGGTAGTATACTGAAAGCACATCTTCTGGTTTATTATTCAAATTACCAAAACTCTTAATAAGATTTGCTAAGGCGACATTCTTATAACCAGTATTTCTTTCTGAGTCAGCTACTTCAAAATCATAAGCAATATTATTATTATTAGATATCTTTCGCATAAACTCAATAACAGATTTTTTAGCCTTACCTACGCCATTAGTAATAATATCGGTAACAACTAATGCTCCAGCATTAATAAAAGGATTACGAGGAATTCCCATTTCGTATTCAAGCTGAATTAATGAGTTAAAAGCAGTTCCAGACGGCTCCTTTCCTACTCTATCCCATACTGCTTCATCATACTTTTTAATGGCCATGGTAAGTGTGAATAGCTTTGCAATACTTTGTATAGAAAACTTTTCTGAGGCATCACCAACATTATAATCTTTACCATCAACAGTATGCACAGCAATCCCAAATTTATTAGGATCTACTTCCGCTAAGGCAGGAATATAATCTGCAATAATTCCTTTATTGCTTTCTTGCCTTACTTCTTCATATATTCTATCTAATATTTCCTGATAATCCATAAAAACAAAAGTAAATTAAAATTTTTAATTAATAAGCATAAAAAAAGAGAAGTTTAAGCTTCTCTTTTTCTTTATCTGATCTTCTTAAAGATTATAAAGCATCCATTTCTGCTTTTATTTTCTTAAAACTATCATAATCCTTAGTTTGAGAATAAACTCCTTTAAGCATAATCATCGTATTTTTATCCTTAGGTTGTAATGTATGACATTTTTCAAGATAAGGTTTAGCTTCCAATAATAAGTCTGTAGCTTCTTTCATTAAAGCATCATATTTCTTAGCTTGTTTCAAAGGTAAATTACTTGCTTCAACAATTAATGCAGATGCTCTGTTATTCAACATTGCACCCATATTGTATGCTGCGTCAAAATAATCAGGGTTAAGCTCTAATGCGTTTTTATAAGCAGCAATACCTTTAACCATTGCGTCAGCTTGTTGCTCTTGATTATAAGAGGTGTCATTCACCATCTTATCATAGTTAGCACCAATAGCGTATTGCAAATTAGCATTCTTAGGATCAGCAGCAGCAGCTTCTAAAAGAATTTTTTCTGCTTCAATAGCTCGATCATTCTCTAAATATATATTAGCTTCTGTAAGTAATAAATTCTGATTAGAAGGAATAATTTTTCTACCTTTTTGAATTGAGGCAATGGCAGCATCAACATCTTTTTTTCCAATATACATATTTGCTAGTGTAACATATACAGCAATATTATACGACCCTTTATCAGCTAACTCATTATAATACTTTAAAACATTTGCAGTATCTTTATTCTTTTCTGCAACATATCCTGTATATAAAACTAAGTTTGAATCAACATCTCCTAATTCACTTTTAATAACACCTGCTTTAACAAATGAAGAAAAAGCAGCATCAAGATTTTCAGCCTTAAACTTAGTAATACCATCATTATAATACATCTGGCTAATTTTTTGTAATCCTAATTCAGCAGTTTGAGGGTTAAGTTCAAATTTTATAAACTTAGGGTCTAACTCAATACACTTAAGATAAGCTTGATGAGCAACTTCTAATACGTCGCCTTTTTCAGCAGATTTATACGATTCTTCATCATCAAACTCATAATGGTCAACTTTACCATTCGAAAAATAAACTGTAAAATCATATGGATAATACCAACGCTCACCGTTTTCTAATTTACCATAATTACGCTTACGCTCTGGTTGGCTAAGACGCATAACTACATCATCTTCTGAAACACCTTTTACAATACCATCAGTCATATGAGCAAAAGTATATAATTGTAAATAGATATTACCTTTATAAAACCATGTTTTGGCTTCATCTTTTGTTCCTTCATGCTCTGATGCTTTATCTATCTCAGGCATTGCTTTCTGTGGCTGACCATTCTTCAAGTAATTGTATGCCGAAGCAACTGCATTTCCTTGAGCCATAGCCATATTTGCCATTAAAGCTATTATTAATACTAAAAAAATTCTTTTCATATTTATTTAATTTTTAAAAATTGATATTAGCACTATTCAAATTCCGCGCCAAAATTACAAAAAACATTATTATAAATTTCAATAACGACCTATCATTTTAAATAATAAGTCGTTATCTACGATAATAACCTTTTAATACTATTATTCTTTTTCTGTATTTTCTTTCTCTGAAGAGTCATTTTCGGCAGAAGAATCATCAGAATTTTCATCCTCAGATTTTCTCTCAATTAGATTACCATCTTCATCATAAAGCTCAGCAACTTCTTCCTCTTCTTCTATTTTCTTAACTTTAGCTACAGCTGCAATAAAGTCTTTTTCACCAACTTTAATAAGACGCACTCCTTGAGTAGCTCTTCCCATTACTCGTAGTTGATCAATCGACAAACGAATTACTATTCCCGAACGATTAATAATCATTAAGTCATCTTCATCAGTAACGTCTTTTATTGCAATTAAGCTTCCAGTTTTTTCTGTTACATTAATGGTTTTTACACCCTTTCCTCCTCTATTAGTTATTCTATAATCATCTACAGAAGAACGTTTTCCATAACCATTTTCCGAAACAACCAGTACATTAGATTCATCGTCAGCAATTGTAATTAAACCTATTACTTCATCTGTATCGGCCATATTAATACCACGAACTCCAGCAGCAGTACGTCCCATCGAACGAACTTTGCTTTCAGGGAAACGAATTGCTCTACCAGATTTTATAGCAATCATGATATCGTTACTACCATTAGTCAATCGAGCTTCTAATAACTCATCTCCTTCGCGTATAGTAATAGCATTTATTCCATTCTGACGTGGTCGAGAATAAGCTTCAACACTTGTTTTCTTAATAATACCTTTCTTGGTACCCATTACTATATAATTATTCTCTAGGAATTCTTTATCAGTTAAATCCTTAATATTGATAAATGCTTTCACAGTATCTTCTCTATCAATATTTATAAGGTTCTGAATAGCTCTTCCTTTAGAAGTTTTGCTTCCTTCTGGTATTTCAAATACACGCATCCAATATACTTTACCAAACTCGGTAAACAGAAGCATATAATTATGATTTGTAGCTACAAATATAGTTTCTATGAAATCTTCATTTCTAGAAGTAGAACCTCTAGAACCTCTACCCCCTCTATTCTGAGTACGGTATTCGGTAAGTGGAGTACGCTTAATATATCCTAAATGAGAAATAGTAACTACAACTTCTTCATTAGGGATAGTATCTTCAATCTTAAAATCTTCAGCAGCATATTCAATTTTACTTGCTCTTTCATCGCCATAGCGCTCTATCATTTCCTGAAGTTCTTCCTTAATAATACTCATACGAAGCTCTTTGCTGGCTAATACAGATTTAAGATATTCTATAAGTTTCATTAACTCATCATACTCTGCCTTTAATTTGTCAGCTTCCATTCCTGTAAGCTTTTGCAGACGCATATCCAATATCGCTCTAGCCTGAAGTTCTGATAATTCAAATTTCTCCATTAAGCCATTACGAGCTTCCTCAGGATTTTTAGATGCGCGAATAAGCTCTATCACTGCATCAATATTATTTAATGCAATTAATAAACCTTCTAAAATATGTGCTTTCTTCTCAGCAGAAGTAAGTTCATATTGAGTACGGCGTACCACAACCTCATGACGGTGATCAATAAAATGAACAATCATGTCTTTTAAGTTCAATAACATTGGACGACCTTTTACAAGTGCAATATTATTAATACTAAAACTAGATTGTAGCTGAGTATATTGATATAATTTATTAAGAACTACTTTTGTTACAGAGTCTTTACGAAGCTCATAAACAATTCTAATTCCGTTACGGTCACTTTCGTCACGAATATCTGCAATTCCTTCTATTTTCTTTGCATTTACAAGATCAGCAGTCTTCTTAATCATCTCTGCTTTATTTACCTGATATGGTATTGAAGTAAAGATAATCTTGTCGCGGCTTCCATTACTACCCTCTTCAAGGTACGATTCACCTCGCATTACAATTCTGCCTCTACCAGTTTCGAATGCCGATCGAACTCCTTCATAACCATAAATAATACCTCCTGTTGGAAAATCAGGCGCAGTAATATACTTCATCAATTCAGGAATAGTAATGTCATCCTTATCGATGTATGCAATACAACCATTAATTACCTCAGTAATATTATGTGGAGCCATATTCGTTGCCATACCCACAGCAATTCCTGACGCACCATTTATTAAAAGGTTAGGAATTTTTGTAGGAAGAACAGTAGGCTCCTTTAATGATTCATCAAAATTAGGTCGGAAATCTACAGTATCCTTATCCAAATCGGCAAGCATATCTTCCGAAATCTTGCGCAAACGAGCTTCCGTATAACGCATAGCCGCAGGGCTATCACCGTCAATAGAACCAAAGTTACCCTGTCCATCAACTAGTGGATAACGCAATGACCAATGCTGTGCCATTCTTACCATAGTATCATAAACAGAAGAGTCGCCATGTGGGTGATACTTACCCAAAACTTCTCCTACAATTCTTGCTGATTTTTTATGAGATCTATTTGATAAAACTCCTAAATCAAGCATACCAAATAAAACTCTTCGGTGTACTGGCTTAAAACCATCACGTACATCCGGTAATGCTCTACTTACAATTACTGACATTGAGTAATCAATATAAGCAGCTTTCATTTGGGTTTCAATATTCACATTCACAATATTACCGTGATTGTGACCCATTTCTTCATTATTCTCCATATTGTTTCCGTCTTCGCTCATCGTATATTATAATTTCTTTTAGGTTTCTTAAAATATATCTATGAATACCAGCATATTAACCAGTATATAAACTTCGATTTATTAAGGCACGAATTTAATAAAAAAATGCATTACTATTTGCATAATTTAATTCACATATTATAAACAATTTCATGTTAAAAAAAGCTAAACTATATTAATGTGATAACTAATGCTTAAACTAACTTTGAGGTTGAAATAATAAGCTGTATTTTTGTAAGCTTGAATAAATAGATTACAACCCAAATATTAATAAGATGGAAGCAAAGTTTTCGCCAAGAGTAAGAGAAGTATTAAACTATAGTCGTGAGGAAGCCATTAGACTTGGTAACGAATATATTGGAATAGAACATTTATTATTGGGTATTTTACGAAATGGAACAGGAAAGGCAATTAGTATATTGGTAAAGCATTCTATTAATTTAAAAGAACTTCGCCTTTTGATAGAAAAAGCTGTTCAGAGTGATGCCAAAATAGAAGATGATAAAGAAATTCCTTTGGTTCGTCAAGCAGAAAAATGTCTAAAGCGCACCTATTTAGAGGCTAAAGTTTATAAATCGGATATGATTAATATAGAGCACCTTCTACTAGCCATACTACGAGATGAAGATAATGTAGCTACTCGAACTATTGAGAAATATGGACTTAATTATAAAATTGCAAATGAAGATTTAAGATCATGGATTTCAAATACCATAAGCAATGAGCCTAAAAAACCTCAGGCGCAGGCCGCGGCTTCTTCAGAAAGCTCTGCATTTGAAGATGATGATAAGCAAAACTATGAATCAAATACTCCTAAAAAAGGAGATAATAAAACTAAAACTCCTGTTCTTGATAATTTCGGAAGAGATTTAACAAAAATGGCTAGCGATAATAAGCTCGACCCAGTTGTTGGAAGAGATAAAGAACTGGAACGTATCTCACAAATACTCTCTAGAAGAAAAAAGAACAACCCAATACTAATTGGAGAACCTGGTGTTGGTAAGTCTGCAATTGCTGAAGGATTAGCCCTAAGAATAGTCAATAAGCAGGTCTCACGCATTTTATTTAACAAAAGGGTTGTTTCCCTAGATGTAGCTTCTTTAGTTGCAGGAACCAAATATAGAGGGCAGTTTGAGGAGAGAATGAAAGCGTTGATAAATGAGTTGGCGAAGAATCCAAACATTATTATATTTATTGATGAAATCCATACAATGGTTGGTGCTGGTGGCGCTCAAGGTTCGCTTGATGCATCAAATATGTTTAAGCCAGCATTGGCAAGAGGCGAAATTCAATGTATTGGAGCCACTACCCTAGACGAATATCGTCAGAATATTGAAAAAGATGGAGCATTGGAACGTAGGTTTCAGAAAATAATAGTTGAGGCTACTAATGAAGAAGAAACAATAGAGATTCTTAATAATATAAAAGGACGCTACGAAGACCACCATTTAGTAAGATATACCGATGATGCAATTAAAGCTTGTGTTACTTTAACGCAAAGATATGTTAGCGACAGATTTCTTCCGGATAAAGCTATTGATGCTTTAGATGAAGCGGGTTCTAGAGTTCATATAACTCATATTAATGTTCCTCAGCGCATTTTAGATATTGAAACTAAAATGGAGGAAACTCGCAAGCAAAAACTTGATGCCATTAAGCAACAACGATACGAGGATGCTGCTAATTATCGCGATAAAGAGTCGAAACTTATAAAAGATATTGATGATGAGAAGGAAAAATGGGAGAATGATTCAAAAATTAATAGAGAGGCTGTTACTGAAGAGAATGTAGCTGATGTTGTGGCTATGATGACTGGAATTCCTGTACAAGGAATTGCAAATGATGAGGGTGCAAAACTAATGGAAATGGAGAGTGATTTACAAGCTTCCGTAATTGGTCAGGACACTGCTATAACAAAGATAACAAAGGCAATACAGCGAAATAGAGCTGGACTAAAAGATCCAAATAAACCCATAGGATCATTTATTTTTTTAGGGCCTACAGGTGTTGGTAAAACTCATTTGGCAAAAACACTTTCTAAATATTTATTTAATTCGGATGATTCGCTTATAAGAATAGATATGAGCGAATATATGGAAAAATTTGCTGTATCGAGATTGGTGGGGGCTCCTCCTGGCTACGTTGGATACGAGGAAGGTGGTCAGCTTAGCGAAAAAGTACGCAGAAAACCATATGCAGTTATACTCCTTGATGAGATGGAAAAGGCTCACCCAGATGTATTTCATCTTTTATTACAAGTTTTAGACGACGGGCAACTTACTGATAGTTATGGTCGTAAGATAGATTTTAAAAACACTATTATAATAATGACTTCTAATATTGGCTCACGTCAGTTAAAAGACTTTGGTAATGGTGTTGGATTTAATACAAATACTAGAGAGGCCAACAAAAATAATAACTCTAAGAAGATAATAGAGAATGCATTAAAAAAATCTTTTGCTCCTGAATTCTTAAATAGAATTGATGATGTAGTTATGTTTAATCACCTTGAAAAGAAAGATATTCATGTAATTATTGATATTGAGCTTAAAAGTTTGTTTGCCAGAGTCTCTAAACTTGGTTATAAACTTAAGGTTACTGCAAAAGCAAAAGACTTTATCTCCGAAAAGGGATGGGATCCTCAATTTGGAGCGCGTCCGTTGAAAAGAGCTATACAGAAACATGTAGAAGATGAGTTAGCTGAGGAGATTATTAAATCAAATATTAATGAAGGTGACGAAATTATTATTGATTATAATAAAAGAAATGACGCCATAAAAATTAAGATAAAAAAGCCCGTAAAAAAGGCTAAATAGTTTATACTTAACAGTATTAATATGAAATTAACAAATTAGATATAAGGCTGTTAATAAATTATAAAGCAAACATAATTTGTTTTACGATTATTTATAACTTTACACTCTAATTTTTTATAGAGAATAATATTACAAATTATAATAATACAACACTTATGAAATTTATTGCATCAAGTAAACTTTTACAAGCAAGCTTACAGTCAATTAGCGGAGTATTAGGAACTAATAGCACCTTACCTATCCTTGATAATTTTCTTTTTAGTTTAGAAAATGAGGAATTAAAAATTACTGCGTCCGACGTTGAAACAACTATGTCTGTCACAGTTTCTTTATCAAAATCGGAAGATGAAGGTATAATTGCTATTCCTGCCAAATTACTTCTTGATACCTTAAAAACATTTGGCGATATTCCTATTACTTTTAATATTAACGTTGAAACTAGTCAAATAGAATTAATTACTGACGATGGTAAATTTAAGATGAGTGGCTACGATGGTAATGAATATCCTAGTACTATCGATGTAGAATCTCCTTCAGAAATAGCTATTGCTGCTGAAATTCTTGAAGATGCTATTGGTAAAACAATATTTGCTACAGGAAATGATGAACTTCGTCCAGTGATGATGGGAATTAATTTTGAATTTACGGCTAATGGTTTAATAATGGTTGGTACTGATGCTCATAAACTTGTGAAATACACAAAAAAGAGTATCATTTCCGAAAATGAAGATAGCTTTGTAGTCCCTAAGAAACCATTAAATCAATTAAAGAGTATTTTAGGAAAAATATCTGATGATGTAGTTATTAAGTATAATAAAACTAATGCTCTTTTTGAGTTTGATAATTACACATTAATTTGTAGACTAGTTGATAGTAAATATCCTAATTACGAGGCTGTTATACCTAAAGATAATCCAAATACACTAACTGTTGATAGACTTCAGTTATTAAATAAAATTCGTCGTGTAAGTTTCTTTGCTAATCAATCTACCAATCAAATTAGATTAAGTATTAGTGGTCAGGAATTGATATTAAGTGCTGAGGATTTAGATTTCACTAATGAAGCACACGAGAGGTTAAACTGCAGCTATAATGGTAGCGATTTAGAAATCGGATTTAACTCTAAATTTATACTTGAAATGCTTAATAATTTAAATAGCGAACAAGTTATAATGGAATTATCTACTCCTGGTAGAGCGGGTCTTCTATTACCTGTTAGCGAGAGCGATAGTGATGAGGAAATTCTTATGTTAGTTATGCCTATAATGCTGACTGACAATTAATAATATTATCTTAAAAATAACTAATCATTTATAGTGATTTTTTTTAAAGAGATGATAATATATAAAATTTATCATAAAAAAAATCCGCTAATGCGGATTTTTTTATAATTCATTTATTGAAATGCTAGATCTATTATTTATAAACATAGGGTTTTCTGATATCATTGATATATTATTGGTAGCATATCTTATTTATTCAATTTATAAATTGGTAAAAGGAACTGCGGCTATAAATATATTTTTTGGTCTTGTTACCATATTTCTTATTTGGAAATTAGTTGGCATGTTGCAGATGAAGATGCTTGATGAAATTCTAGGTCAATTTATTAGTGTTGGTGTTTTAGCTCTTATAATTGTATTCCAACAAGAAATAAGAAGCTTCTTACTAATGTTGGGAAAGGTTGGTAGAGATAGAAATGGTAAACTTATTTTTATGAAAAAAGTTGTTCATCAACAGAAAATTGATATCAATACCATTACTTTATCTATGGAGGAAATGTCGAAACAACTTACAGGAGCTCTAATAGTATTGCGTAGGACTAATGAGTTACAAGAAATTATAGATACTGGAGAAGAAATTGACGCAATATTTTCAGCCCCGCTTTTGGAAAGTATATTCTATAAAAATAATCCTCTTCACGATGGTGCCGTTATTATTTATAGTAATAAAATAGTAGCTGCACGATGTGTTCTACCGGTTAGTAAAAAGACTGATTTCCCTGCTGATTTTGGGCTTAGACATAGAGCAGCAGCAGGTCTTACTCAAAATACTGATGCTCTAGTTCTTATAGTTTCTGAGCAAACTGGTAATTTTGCTTATAGCGATAAGGGTCAACTTTATACTAATGTAAGTATCAAAACCATAAAAGAACTATTGCTTAATGAAGCATAGTTTAAGGCTATTATTCTAAAAAATAGAAAAGCAATATTATACCAAATGATTTAATTTCTAAATGGTAAAATACTGCTTTTTTATTTATGATATTTCACTATTTAAATCGTTGCTCAAACTCTTCATCAAATCTTTTTACGATATAGTCAGCACCATGATTAAAATAGGATTTTGTTTGTTCCTTATTAGTAATTTTAAAAGAAAATTTCTTGTCTAATCTTCTCAAAGGTAACTTCTCTCCTATTTCCATAAATACATCATTCACAGAACTATGTGCGGTTAACTTAAACTTATCATTTAATATAGACAATTGCTCAAAATTGTTGAATTTTATAGGAGAATCTATTTGTTTCTCGAATTGTTGAATTACTCTTTGTGTATTTGTAAAGCTGCCATCAGATTCAATTGCAAACGAAGCTGGAAGAATTAAATCAGCTTCTTTTGCAGTCTCAGTTATAAAGTAATCTTGAACAACTAAGAAGTCTTGCTTTCCAAACCATGAAGTAACTTCATTAATATCTTTTGCAGTTCCAATGGGGTCTTCTCCAAAAATAAATATATTTTTATAATCACCTTTTTTCATTGAAGGAATAATCTTCTTATCAGGCTTATATCCTTTATAAATACTACCCGTATCAATACAAGGCATAGCGCCCATATCAAATATTCCTTGAGAGTTATTCTTTTCTTTTAAAGATAATATTCCACTTGCTTTTTTTCCAAGTTTACCTGTTATCATTGCCAAGTTATATAGTTCTATAGATGTTTCAGCATTGATGTATTTTTCAGAGAATATAATAACAGCATTCTGATCATTATTAAATTCCTTTGCTACAGTAATCATTTGTTCGTAAGTAACTCCTGCCTTCTCAAGCAACGAATCCAGATTAGGCTTAAGAATATCTTGCTTATATTCTTCAAAACCCTCTGTTCTGCTATCAATAAACATACGATTTAGTAGATTCTTCTTTATAAAATAGAAATTTAGTGCTTTAATAAAATAATAATAACTATCAATAAATAGCTCTGTATCTACTTTATGACTCATCTTTTCATTTTTAGTTTCCGAGATAAAGTTCACTGAACAATTATTCTTTGTACGTGCTTCATTTACAAGGAAACCTGTAAAATCATTCTCATTTATTAAATCAGCACCAAAGATAAAAATCTTACTAGTTTTTATTAAATCTTCGAAAGGAACATTTGCTACCGCATTATTGGAATACATTTGTGAGCCTCTTCCTAAATAGCTGAAACTGGCAACATAAGGAGTACCTACTCCTTCTTTGGCAAACTTTTGGATTAGGTAAATTTCTTCGTTAGTCATTCTTGCCCCTGCAAAGAATATGTTTTGCATAGCTTCCGTAGCTTTTATCTTATCATATACAAGGCTTAGGGCTTCACCAAACGATATCTCTTCAAATTTACCATTCCTTTTTAATAATGGAGTTGTAATTCTAGAGGTGTCATTATAAAATTGGTAACCAAATTTAGGCTTTCTACCAATAGTCGTTTGTGGATTTATTAAGCCAACTGTTCCTTCTACACCCATTACAAACTTCCTTTTATGACTTAATAAATTCATAGCAACACCTTCGCTACCATATATATCAATAGCATATAAAGGCTCTGTTGCAACAGGTCCTGGTTTAAAAATTAAGTTTTCTCTAATTGCACCAGTTGGACAAGTATCGATACATAGTCCACAAGTTTGACAATTAGTTTCTGTAAGCGAATCAGTCATCGAAGGTGCTACAAAAGAAGTAAAACCTCTATTTACAAGACCTAATGCATTAGCACCAACTACTTCATCACAAATACGGATACAGCGAGAACATAAAATACATTTATTATTATCAATTTCAATATACGGATGACTAAAATCTACTATATATTCATTGTATTCACCAGCATATTTACTTTGCTCTACATTATATTCGTCAGAATACTTCTGCAAGTCGCAATCAAAATACTCACCACAGCCACATTCCATACATCTACTGGCTTCTGTTAAACACTGCTCTTCAGAATAGCCCAACTCTACTTCGTTGAAATTTATACGTTTAGACTCATCTAATACGGGCATTTCTTCCCTTTGCTGATGAGGAAATATTTCAATAAATTTATTATTATTATCATTTATAAAATTAGACCTTAAGCTAATAAACTCTTTTCTTTTTGCGATAACTTCTTCGCCCATAACAAACTGATGACAAGAGTTAGAAGCTATTTTTGCTTGCGCAATAGCTTCAATAATTGTAGCGGCACCCGTTACACCATCTCCCGCCGCAAAAATAGATTTTACACCTGTTTGCAGAGTTTTAGGGTTAGCATCAATATCGCCCCATCTATTTGCTTGCAATTCTCCATCCTTAGCGACTGAGTTTACGCTCTCTATAAAGTCAATATCAGTTTTTTGCCCAATGGCAGCAAATATAAAGTCAACTTCTAAATCATACTCCGAACCTTCTATAGGTATAGGACGTCGGCGACCCGAAGAATCAGGCTCTCCCAACTCCATTCTTATTAATGAAACTGATTTTAGAACACCTTTATCATCTTTATTAACTTCTATAGGGTTATTTAAAAATAGATACTCTACACCTTCAAGTTTCGATTCATGAATTTCAATAGGATTGGCAGGCATTTCTTTTTCAGTACGGCGATAAACTACCTTAACATCAGTGCTTCCCAACCTAATAGCCGTTCTGCAGCAATCCATAGCAGTATTGCCACCACCCACAACAATAACCTTTTTTCCAGTAAAATCTGGAGCATTTTCGGTCATCTCTAAGTTTTTCAGAAATACAATTCCTGGGAATACATTTTCTGCATCATCACCCTTAACACCTACTAATGTACCCTTCTGCGACCCAATAGTAAGAATAACACTGTCATAATTTGCTTGAAGCTCCTTATAAGATATATCAGTTCCTAGTTTTTTATTATAGAATATATTAGCTCCTAATTCTAAAACAGAATTTACTTCCTTATCCAATAAATCATTTGGCAAACGATATTCAGGAATACCATATCGTAGCCATCCACCAGCCTCTGGTGCAGCTTCGTAAATATCGCATTGGTGACCTAATTGTTGTAAGAAATATGCAGAAGACAATCCTCCAGGGCCTGCTCCTATAATTGCAATTTTCTTCTCTGTACTTTTAGCAATCTCTGGTATATATCTATCATCTCCTGCTGCTAAATCAAAATCAGATGCATACCTTTTCATATAGTCAATACCAACAGCAGCAGATTCATCCATTGAGTTTCTATTACAAGCAAGCTCACAAGGACGAACACATACTCTTCCACATATAGCAGGCAATGGATTTACTTCCTTTATTAATGCAACAGCTTCTTTATATAATTTCTTTTCAATCAATGAAATATATCCTTGCACATCAACACCTGCTGGGCAACTCTCTGTACATGGGGCAATGCAATCAGCATAATGATTGCTCATAATTAAATCAAGAGCAGTTTTTCTAGATTTACGAACTTTCTTATTATTAGTAATAATATTCATCCCTTCGGTAACTTTAGTAGAGCATGAAGGTTGCAATCCCTTCATATTTTCTATTTCAACAACGCATACATAGCAAGATGAATATGGTTCTAAACGTGGGTCATTGCATAATGTAGGAATATCAATTCCATTATCTTTTGCAACCTTAAGTATCGAATCTTTAGAATTGGCAGAAATATGTTCGCCATCTAGTATTATATTTATTTTATCACTCATTTTCTTTATCTCTTGATGGTTGTTTAATAAATCTTTATAGCGTCAAAATTACATCTACTATAACATTCACCACATTGAATACAGCCCTCTTGCTCAATGAAATGCACTTCTTTTTTCTCACCAGTAATTGTATCTGTTGGACACTTTATTGCACAAACAGTACAACCTGTACACATATCAGGAATTATTTCGTAAGTCAATAAAGCTTTACAGTTTTTGGCTGGGCATTTATGATCATTTATATGAGCCTCATATTCATGTCTAAAATATTTTAGAGTAGTAAGCACTGGGTTTGGAGCAGTTTGCCCTAGGCCACAAAGTGAAGCATCTTGTATCTGTTCCGAAAGTTCTTCTAATTGCTCAATATCTCCTTCTTTACCTTTTCCTTCGGTAATCCTAGTAAGAATTTCGAGCATACGCTTAGTCCCAATGCGGCAGAAAGTACATTTACCACAACTCTCGTCTTGAGTAAAGGCTAGGAAAAACCTCGCCATATCAACCATGCAAGTGCTTTCGTCCATAACTACCATTCCGCCAGAACCCATAATAGCTCCTGTAGAATTTACTGATTCGTAATCTATAGGAATATCAATAAGGTGCTCAGGAATACAACCACCTGATGGGCCACCTAGCTGAACAGCCTTAAATTTTTTATCATCTTGAATTCCTCCTCCAAGTCCAAAAATAACTTCTCTAATACTTATTCCCATAGGAACTTCAACAAGCCCACCATGTTTTATCTTTCCGGTAAGAGCAAATACTTTTGTTCCCTTACTTTTTTCTGTTCCATATTTATTATACGCATCGGCACCATTAAGAATTATATATGGTATATTTGCTAATGTCTCAACATTATTAATATTGGTAGGACTTTTCCATAAACCACTTTCTGCAGGAAAAGGAGGACGTTTTCTTGGCATACCTCGTTTACCTTCTACAGATGCAATTAATGCTGTTTCTTCACCACAAACAAATGCACCAGCTCCTTCTTTTACTTGAATATCAAGATTAAAACCTTTAACTCCTAAAATATCTCTTCCAAGATACCCCCTATTTCGTGCCTGTTCTAATGCAATATTCAATCTCTTTATTGCCAAAGGATATTCAGCCCTGCAATATATTATTCCACTTGTAGCACATATAGCATGGGCTCCAATTATCATTCCTTCTATTATAGCATGTGGGTCACCTTCGAGCAACGATCTATCCATAAAAGCTCCTGGATCGCCTTCATCAGCATTACAAATAATATACTTCTGTTTACTCATATTATTACGAGCAAAACGCCATTTCAAACCAGTAGGAAAACCACCACCACCGCGACCTCTAAGTCCACTATCAATAATTGTTTGAATAACCTCATCACAAGTAATAGGTTTATCAACAATCATTTTCAAGGCCTTATATGCCTTATGTTCCTCAGCTTCTTCAATACATTCGGGATCTATATAACCACAGTTACGAAGAGCAATCTTTACCTGTCCATCAAAATAGGCTTTTTCGCTTCCATCAAACATATCTGAATCAACAACAAGCTCCTTTATGGGCTCGTGGTTTTGAATATGGCTATCCATTAGGTCCATAACCTTATCAACAGATATATCTCCATAAAGAAAACGTCCATTATTATCTATAATTTCAACCAATGGTTCTTTATAACACATGCCTATACATGATGTTTGCTTAAGCTCAACATCAAGATTTTCAGCGATGATAATATCATTTATCTTATCGTAAACTTTAGAAGCTCCTGCAGCTATTCCACAACTACCAAGGCCTACTATTATTTGTTTTTTCATGATTTCCTATTCTTTATTTGCCTTAGATTCTTGTATTTTAATATTTTTAAGAACTTTAGAAGAACTTTTGTTGGTTAATTTGCCATAAGTTTCATCGCCGATCATCATTACTGGAGCTAAAGAACAACAGCCTAAGCAAGCAACCGACTCAAGAGTAAACATATTATCTTCTGTAGTTTCGCCATCATTAATTTTTAATGTATCCATTAAGGCAGTAGTTATTTTAGAAGCATCCTGTACATGACAAGCTGTGCCATGGCATACTTTTATTATATGTTTACCAACGGGATTTAACCTGAATTGACTATAAAATGTTGCTACTCCATACATTGATGATAATTCTAAACCTACTTCTGTATTGAGCTTTGTAAACGCCTCTTTTGGTATAAATCCGTATATCGATTGTACTCCTTGAAGAAGTGGAATTAGGTTTCCATGTTTGCTTTTAAGCTTAATAATTAGCGAATCCATTAAGGATAAATCTATCTCTGTAGACTCATTATTTTCTACTAATTCTATTGTTTGATTTTGTATTCTATTTATTCGCATAGCTATATTTTTAACAATACGAATTTACAAATAAGAACCTTATGTTATATTAATAACATTCTAAATTAAAAATATAGTATAATAAATTATTTATCAATAAGTTCCATGTTTATGATTAGTGATAATTAAGCGATAAATGTATATCTTATTTAGAATATAAATATTTTTGTTTATGCATATAAACATTCATAAATAATTTTTGACTAATCCATTCCGAATTAGACATAAAAAAACTCATTTATTATCCATTAATAAGCTCAGTACATTAGTTTCATAAATATAAGCTATAATCTAGTCGGAGATGATAAAGTATAGATTATTCTATTTCACAACTTTTAGAAATAAATTAATGCCTAAGGGTTCTTGAAAAACTTCAATTTTATTTTTGTCAATACCAGCTTGAAGTGCATAAGCCTTTAATTCGTCAACAGAGCGATGGTGTAAAAACCAATCTCCTAATATTTCCATAATTTTTTTGGAAGGATTTTCAATATTAAAATTACCAATTATCATTTCGCCACCTTCATTTAAGAATTCATAATACTTTTTTAATAAGTAAACAAAATGCTTAGCTTTAAAATAATCAAACAGTCCTGCGCTCCAGATCAAATCATATTTTTTATCAGGAGAGTACCTAATTACATTTTTGTTAGTAAAAGCCATGGATTTAAGATATTTCTTATTCTTATGTTTGGCATAAGCAATTGCCCTCTTGTCCAAATCGAGCATATCAAATGATAAAGTATTATCATTGTTTCTTTCAAAGAACTCAAAAGTTTCTGATACAGGACCACTTCCTAGAATTAATACGTTTTTATTATCTCCATCAGCCGCCTTATTAAGTTTTTCAAATATATCAATAGCCATAGTCTTTCTATTTACCACAGCTATAGCCGCAGGAAAAACATGAAAGAAATCATCCCACTTTTTATAAAGTTTATTAGGATTAGAATACTTCTGATATATTTTTTCGATAATGAAGAAATCACCATTATAACCAAATGGCTTTGTAAATGAAAACCCTATAATTGTATTAGGATTTAAGATAGGTTTCATTATTTCCCTGAAATACTTAATATTATTCTCATCAAGGCTATCTACAAAATCAAATATAAATTGATAATCCTCTTTATCTGGCCCGTTTTTTTCAAATAATGCTGCAGCATATTTGTCAAGAGTAGCGTTCTTAGCTTCTACTTTTTCCATAATAGTAATAATACTTTATTATTCCTCATCAATTATTTCATCAAGCTCACCTACAATTCCATCTAATAGATGTTTATAATCTTCATCTACAGTAATAACACTCATCTTATCAGAAATAATAATTTCAGGATATTTTACTACAAACACTTTAGTTTTATTAATAACATAGTGTTGACTAACTTGAATAAAGATGCTTCCAGGAAATAATAGTGCAACATCTTTTAATTGTTTATTTACAACAATTTCATCCTCAGAAAGGTATATAGTTGTTTTACTATCAGATTCTTCTAAGTAGTATACTTGGTTGATATTAATCTTTTCCAAACCATTAATACTTTGGATAATTAATTGTTCTTTATCATGATCTTTAATATCTAAAAAATTATTAAACATTTCGCTTTCAAGCTTTAGCTTCATGTCATTTTCGAATTTAAATAAAGAAATCTTAATACTAGTTTCTAGTTCTTTATCTGTAAATGGCTTAATAATATATCCATAAGGAAGAGCAACCTTTGCAGCATCAATTGTCGATATATCCGAATTAGCTGTTAAAAATATAATTGGTACATTATTTTTTTTTGATATTTCAACTGCGGCATCAATTCCATTTTCTTCTCCTTTAAGATTTATATCCATAAGAATAAGATCTGGAAGGGATTTATTCACCTCTGCAATAGCATTCTTAGCTGTATCAACAGTGTTCTGAACAATATAACCCAAACTTTCTAGGCTTTCTTCTATGTCAGCAGCAACGAGTAGTTCATCCTCTACTATTAGAATGTTGTATTCTTTATCACTCATAATTATTTCGTTTTAAAATTTATGCAAAATTTAGTTCCATTAGAAAAATCACTTATAAGCTCCCCTTCTATTTGTTGTACTAGTTTATGTATTATCTTCATTCCCAATGATTTTGTTTTTTTAATATCAAAATCCTTATTAATACCAACCCCATTATCCTCTACAATTAAGCTATAATTATTATCGGATATATTATTAAAACTAATGGATATTAGGCCTTCTTGTAATTCACTAAAAGCATATTTTAATGAATTAGATACTAGTTCATTAATAATTAAGCCACAAGGAATTGCAAAATCCATGGGTAAGTTAGTACTTTCTATAAGATATTTATATTTTACCTTATTTTGTTTACTATTATATGTTCGAGCAATATTACCTACCAAGCTTTTAATATAATTATCAAACTTAACATCAGCCAAGCCTTCATTACTATATAAGTTTTCGTGAATAAGTGCCATAGAATGTATTCTGTTTTGGCTCTCTTGCAATATCATTTTTAACTTTTCATCTTCTACATTTCTACTCTGCATTCTTAATATACTAGATATTATTTGCATATTATTTTTTACTCTATGATGAACTTCTCTGAGCAATATATCTTTTTCTTCCAATGATTTTTTAAGGTATTCTTCAGCAAGTCTCCTTTTTTCTTCTTTTCTTTCGAGCTCCCATTTCATCAATGTAATACCTGCAAATTCGTCAATTAAGGAAAGAAGCTTCTTTGCTTCCACAGGTTTCATAAGGTAGCCGTCAACTCCTAAATTTATCGATTCAATAAAGTTTTCCTTAACACTATATGCCGACATTACAACTATCTTCGCCCCTGGATACATGGTTTTTATCTCCCTTACCATTTCTATACCATCCATCACAGGCATATTAATATCAGTAATAACTAAATCAGGTTTGTATTTATGATAAAGTTCAAGTCCATGATTACCATTTTTAGCAATATAAAAATGTGCAACATGCTTCTCCAATAACCTTTGGTATAAATGTCTTATAGTTTCATTATCATCTACGAAAAGTACAGATAAATTATGTCTATTTGCAGGAGTTATATCTTTTTTCATTTTAGTTTTATTTAAGAAATTGCTTTTCTAATTTTTCATACAATTCCTTTGCTAAAATTGGCTTGAAAAAATAATCGTCACATCCTGACTCATTAATGCTATCATATTCTTCTCCGACAACATAAGCAGTTTGAATTATTATTGGAATATTTGAATCTATTCTTTTTATCTGTTTAGTTGCTTCTAGTCCATTCATTACAGGCATACGAATATCCATAAGAATAAGGTCTACTTCTTTATTGCTCTTTATATAATCAACAGATTCTTGTCCATTTTTAAGCCATACAGTAGTAGCATTTGTCTTCTGCAATTGTTTCTTTATCAGTATATAATTAATCTCTATATCATCAACTACTACAATTGTTTTGTCTTGCCAATTATTCATTATCATCTATTTGTTTTTGTTGATCATCAATATTTAATGGTATATGGAAAATAAACTCAGAACCGTTACCAAGTCCGCTCTTTACTCTTATATCACCACCCATTATTTTTAAATAGGTCTTGCAAATAGCTAAGCCCAAACCAGCTCTTTCATCTACAGAATTACTACTAAGAGTTACTTGCATAAAACGTTCAAATATAAAACTTTGTTCTTCTTCAGGTATTCCAATGCCAGTATCCTTAACGTAGAATTCTATAATATCATCAGAAATACGATAGCCAAATTTAACGCTACCTTTTTCAGTATATTTACAGGCATTATTTACAACATTTACTAAAACCTGCTTCAATCTCATTCTATCACAACTAATAAAGAAATCATGATCCTTACCGTTATTATAAGAGAACTCAAGATTTTTCTCTATAACATCGTTATTCATTTCAAACATATCATTAACTTCTTTTGTAAGTTTATTAATATTAAAAGTTTGAATTTCTAATTTCAATATTCCCGCTTCTATCTTTGATATATCCATTATCTCATTAATAAGATTAAGAAGGTGTTCGCCACTATTAACAATAATATTGATAAACTCATTTAATTCTTCTTCGTCTTCAGCCTCAGTAAGTAAATTTGCAAAACCAATTATTCCATTCATTGGAGTTCTAATCTCGTGGCTCATATTTGCCAAGAATGTTGATTTTAATTTATCTGATTGTTCTGCTCTTTCTTTGGCTTTTTCTAACTTTTTCTCTATTATATTTCGTTGTAATATCTCATTATTAAGCTCAATATTCTTTACCATTAATGAGTCTGTTCGATCTTTTACTTTACCCTCTAAACTTAAATTAATATCTCTTATTTCACTATTCTTATATTCTAGTTGTCGTAACAAATCAAAATTCTTTCTATCTGATATCTCCATATGAAATGAAGCAAACATTCCAATAAAATTGGCCCCTATAAAAAAGAAATTATTTGTTAATACTATATCTATATCATTTTTGAAAATACTTATTGCTAAAAAATTATAAATAATAATAGAAAGCCAACCAGCTAATGTAGAATGTAAATACCTAAGTTTAATAAATGTAGATCCTGAAAGAAATATTAGCATAAAACCACTACTATATAACGAATCACTTGGCAGCTGAACTATCATTACTATTACACCCGTTGCTGCAACTATATATGCAAAAAACAATAGTTCTTGCCAGAATTTCTGAAAGGATTTAGTGTAAGATATTGCAAAAACAAATAGTAATAATGGCACTACAATAAGAAACCGTATTTGTAGGAATTGCTTAAGAAAATCACCTGCTGTTAGTACATCCAAATATCCAAATAATGAATACATTGCTGCTAAAATCAAAAAAGCTACTCTTGTAGTATTTAATGATTTAGTAAAGTAATTATCCCGAAATTCATCTTCTATTTCACTAGAAAATTTATATTTAAAACTATTCATTGAAAAAATATAAATTCATAAAAAGTTTCTTTCACTAACAATAAATAGAAACACATTATAGTTAGTTTTTTAAAAAAAAATAGATAACTTAAGTACAAAATACCAAAGCTAATTTTAGTGCCTAGCAAAAGTAGGGATTTAATTCTAACTATTGACACTATTTAACCAAAATATTCTAATATACATTATTAATAATTGTTTTGAATAAAATGTTATTTTTTAAGAATTAAAAAACTTAAATATCTAGAATAATAAATGAGCTACTATTATTAATATTACTGTATAACAATGCTTTACTGACTTATTATATTTTAATATAGCTTCAGAATAATATACCTATTCTAGTAAATTAAGAGAAAGTTACTTCTATAATATTAACTATTCTATCTTAATCGTTCCGAATCACGAATAAGTTTTTGATCCTTACGAATATTCCTATTTGCAAGTATTAGTAATAAAACAGTAACAATTGGAAAAAAGGCAGCTACATCATAAGTTGGTGTAGTAGCAACAGTTTCAAGC
Source organism: Bacteroidales bacterium (assembly GCA_029932765.1). Classification (GTDB taxonomy): domain Bacteria; phylum Bacteroidota; class Bacteroidia; order Bacteroidales; family UBA1556; genus UBA6267. The sequence continues at coordinate 22,812 of JAOZPM010000001.1, forward strand.
TTAGAAACCATATCCGAGAACAGAAAAATGCCTGCCAATAAAGCAAAATTAAATAGCAATGCTATCATATTAATAGCAAGTTGTTGTTTACGATTATTATACCTAAAAATACTTGCTATTGATAGTATTGCTAAAATAGAAGCTAAAATAGGCAAAATCCATATTTTTGGCAATTCACTAACTAAACTAAGAGAATCAACACCTTCAAATCGAAATATATTCATATAAAACACAACATCACCAATATGGAATACAACAACTGGTAAAAATGACATTATTGCGATTAGTATAAAAACTAATGCTAAGTAGATTGATTGCACTCTTTGTATCATAACTATGGTTTTCTGTTATTTATAAGAAGTGGCAAATATAATTATTAATTGGATTAGAATTATAGTAAAAGTAAATAATACAAAGTAAATTATCTCTAATACATAAAAGGTTTTAATGTATTTTTGCTATCATCAAATTTTAATACTATGACTTTAGAAGAACGATATAACAAAGCAAAATTACAAGAATTGGTTAGTATTATTGAAAATAAAGATGATTATACTAAAGATTGTATTGATGTTGTAAGTATTGAGTTGAAAAATAGAAATACAAACAAAGATGTAGTTGAAATAATTGCAGAAGAAATACTTAGAGATAATTTCAAATTATTTTTAATAACATTTGTGCCATATAATACAAGAATAAAAGAATATAATAGCGAGTTTGTTAGTAAAGAACGTATTGTAGAAATACAGAAGGAAGAATTTGATAAATGGCAAGAAAGGAAAGAGCTTTTTGAGTTTGATGTATGGAATTATGCTATTGGTGGAGCCTTATAATCAACATTCGAAGTAATAATTATTAGTCTTAAAATTATAATAATAAATTATTTAACTAAATGCCCTATTATACATATATATTATTATTTATACTTCTAATAGTATCTATCTGGATATTATTTATGAAAAGGCAAATAGCAACTAATAGCAAAATAATAAGACAGAAGGAAGCGCGAATAATACAGCTTAGAAATGAGATAGATTCATTGGATTTGGATAATCAAACAGTGAATATGGCATTGAATATTATTCAAAAAAATAAGATGCTAGAAAAAATCCGTAGGAAAATCACTAAATTTAGTTCACAAAAAGACTTTCAGAATTGTTTAACTGAACTAACAGAGTTGGATTATCTATTATTTGAAACTTTACAGTTAGACAATGATATAGACACTTTTAAAATTTTTATTGAAAAATCTAATCAATACTTTTACAGTAAACTAAATACTAAATATCCAAATCTCACAAATAACGAACAACGACTTTGTACATTAATAAGGCTCGATTTATCATCAAAAGAGATAGCGAATATACTTAATATTTCAGAAAAAAGTGTTGAAATGAATAGATATAGACTACGAAAAAAGATTCAAATTCCAAAAAGTGAATCATTATCCTTATTTATTAAGTCAATATAATATAGTAATAACCACAACTATACGTTCAGTGTAGCAGTTATGTAGTACCCCCAAATATACATTGTAGAGGTTAAATATAGCTATATTTTTAGACAAAGAATACCTTTGTATATATATTTGCATTTGTAAAATTTATCGTAACTATTTAACTTACTTATAATACAATGAATAAAATACTACTCATTAGTGCAATTATTTTATCAATAATATTAAGCACAAAAATTGTTAGCGCTCAAGAAGCGGATAGTACAGCACATCAGTTTTTTAGAAACCAATATGGATTGCTTGTTGATTTGCAACCACTAGAGCCCGAATCTTGGAATGGAATAATATCTTTTCGCAGTAAGGATAAAACCTATCGTCTTTGGTTAGATAACCGTGTATATATTGATGGAGCTTACTTCTTCGATAATAATACATATAATGCAATAGGAAATGGTTTGACCGTGAGAAGAGCTCGTTTTGCTGTAAAAGCAACTCTTCACAATAATTGGTACGGTGAGATTGATTTAGATTTTGCTGGTTCTGAAGTGGAGATGAAAGATATGATTATTGGTTATAACTTTTCTTTAAATAAAGATGGTTTCTTAAAGAATGTGAAAATTAAAGCTGGTAATTTCAAAGAAACATTTTCTATGGAATATACTACAACATCAAGATACCTTACATTTATTGAACGTTCTTTAACAAAAACATTTGTACCAGGTCGTACATTAGGATTACAAACACAAATGAATAGCAACCGGTTCTTTTTAGGAGCTGGAGTGTCATTTAATGATGTTGGAGATTCTGAAGTCACAGCTTGGTCTAAGGATAACAATAAGAAGAGAGGAATGGATGAAGGGTACAGTGTAACTGGTAGATTAGTAGGTTATCCAATTATTAATGATAATTCAGTATTACACATTGGAGTTGCGGCTTCGTACCGTACACCAAAAACAAGCTGGGAAATTAGCGATGGTTACAGATACTCTACTCGTTCATTGACCAGTATTAACAGGAAGAAATATTTAGATACTGACGACATTAGTAATGTTGAGAGCTTAAGACTTATCGGTTTCGAACTAGCTGGTGCTTATAAAAACTTTATGTTTCAAAGTGAATATATGATGCAGAGAGTTAGTGGAACTTCTTTAAATAAAAGTGGACAGAATGCTGCAAATTTTGATGGAGCTTATATTCAGGCAGCTTGGTTAATCTTTGGTGGTCATTATAGATATAATACAGCTGAAGCAGAATTTACACAAATTAGTAGAGGACAAACATGGGGAGATATTGAACTTGCCGTTAGATACGATTATATAAGTTTAAATGATTTTGATGCAAAAGTATATGGTGGTGGTGCAAATGGTTTTACTATTGGTACAAACTATTATGTAAATTCAAATGTAAAAATCATGTTAAACTATTCTTTGCTTGATCATGATCGATATGCAAATGGAAAAGGAAAATTATATACAGGTTATGATTCAAATGGTAACTTAACAAAAGATTGGTCAAAAATTGATACCTCTGAAGGAGCACCAGGTGAAAAATTTGGATTTGTAGCATTAAGACTAGAAGTAGATTTCTAGACTATTAACATAAATAATATTTTAACAAACAATAATAATTATTAATAACAATTTAAAATCAAACAAATGAAAAGAATTAAATTTTTTCTAGGTAGCTTAGCTGTAATAGCAATGCTTGCAACAGTATCTTGTAATAAAGATGAAGATAATGATGGTGATAATGGTGATGATAATCCTCCAGCAAAAACATCTGATTTATTAGTAAATGAATTAATGTCTAAAGTAGAGACTCAAGGTATTTTTTATACTGATGCAGAAGGGAAATACTCTGATTGGGCTGAATTATACAATAATGGTGATGAAGAAATTAACATTGCAGGTTATTTTGTTGCTGATGATGGTGAAGAAAGTGATGTTGCTGACTATTATGAAATCCCTACAGGACATGATGCTTTAACTACTATTCCTGCTAAAGGTCGTATGATGTTAGTATTTGGTGCTTCTGCTGATGCTGCAGGAACTATAGATATGGAAGGTTTTGTTAATGACACTCTTTTTATCCCAATGAGCCTTAGTGCTAAGAAAGATAAAGCCGTTGCAATCTTTGATACTGACCAAACATTTGTAACTGAGTCTGCTGATTTTTCTGAAACTGGAGAGTTTGGTATATTAGAAGATGACAAATCTTTAGGCCGTGTTGCTGATGGTGATGACACTTGGCAAGTATGGGATGTTTCAACTCCTAATGCTGAGAATAAATAATATCATTTTAGAATGATCTATTAAGTTAGAATAAGCCTCCTTTAATGTAGGCTTATTCTATTATTTATTCAATTTCTGTTGGAATTATAAAAATAGAGAAATATTCTCTAATAGATTAATAATCAATAATACATGTATCTTAAATTAAATTACATACTAGTAATAATAGTTATTCTCACCCTTAACTCTTGTAATAAAGATGTTGATATTAGTGATGATGATAATAATAATCCGGTAACTGAACGTATTATTACTTTAGAGAATAGTTATGATTTACAAATAGATGAGCCCTCAGGATTAAGTTTTTATGAAGACGGCAACTTTATGACTGTAGACGATAATACTAATAAGATATTTGTAATATCTCCTCAAGGCCAACTTATATCTACAAGGAATTATGTAGGTGATGACTTAGAAGGAGTAACATATAATAGTAAAACCAAAACAACTTATGTTGTACTCGAAGCTAAACGCAAACTTATTGAGCTTGATACATTAGATAACATACTCAATGAGTGGAGTTTTACTGTAAATGACGGAGTTAAGAAGAACGGTTTTGAAGGTCTTACTTTAGATATAGAAAATGAGATATTCTATATTCTTAATGAGGCCTCTCCTGGCCTACTTATTAGTTGGGATTATAAAACCAATAAAGTATTAGAAGAAATAGAATTGCATTTTGCAACTGATTATTCAGGAATTTTTTATGACAAAAAAGATCAAAGCTTATGGATAGTTAGTGATAAATCCCAAAAGATATTTCATACTAATTTAAAAGGTGAATTAAAAGAAGATTTTGATTTGGACTATGATAAAGCGGAAGGAATAATTGTTGATTCAGATAATAATTACATATATATTGCAAGAGATTTTGATAGCAATATAAAACTATTTGTATACAAATTATCACAAAAAAAATAGGAAATGACATTAATAATACCAAGATACGAGTTTAGAATTTTTGGAACTGATATTCAATATATTATTGAGAACCTTAAGAGAGTTGGTAAGTTTCAGAAAGAACGTAAAATATCTGAAATTTATCTAATGACTGCAGGTAATACTGATAATAATATCAAAATTAGGAATAAGAACATTGATATTAAGAGATTAGTTGAAAACAGTGAAAACTTAGAGCAATGGAAACCTTTTAATATTGGTAAGTTTCCATTAAAAACAGAGATTATTAAAAATGACATTTTTCCATCACTTGGTGTAGAAGCTCCAGCTTTTGATAAAGCTATGTATACTCTTGAGCAATTTATGAAAGAACTAATTATTGATGATCCAGACATTATTGTTGCTTTAACTGAAAAAGAAAGATTTGGATATAGTTTCAATAATTGTATTTGCGAATATGCTAAAGTAAAGATCAATGGAGCTTTAATTTATTCATTATCAGTAGAATCTGAAAATTATAAAGATGTTGAAGATAGTGTAGGAAAACTTGGAATGACAAATTTGGATAATATAAATTATCCTAAACAAATAAAAAGAGTTTTAGGGCTTGAAATAGATAATAGAATAAACAAATACTTATAAAAAAAGAAAATGGCTAAAGAAGAATTAAAAATTGGAGAAATCTCAAAACCACGTTTTGAGTTCAGAACTTTTGGACAAGATTTTGATGATGCAGCATATATTATGTCAAGAAAATCAGTTCCAGTACCAGAAAAAGTATGGCAACGTGAGAGTGATGAAATATATATTGTTTCGCGTACTAACGATATTAATAATACCAAACTTCGCGATGGTAAAATGGATATCAAAACATTTGTAAAGAGTGTTGATGGTTTAGAACAGTGGAATCCACTTATGAAAGGTGAATTTCCTATTAGCAAAAAAGTATTAGAAAATGATGTGTTTCCAGCATTTATGGTAGATATGCCTGCTCTAGAAAAAGAAACATACACAACTGAAGAATTCCTTGAAATGGTAGAAGCACATCGCGACTTACAGACAGTTAGAGTTCATAAAGAGCGTTACGGATACATGGTTAACGATACACTTTGTGAAGTTGCTGATGTATTAATTAATGGAGCTCATATTGTAAGTATTAACTCTGAGTCAACTGAAGTTGAAGATATTAAGAAAACAATGGCTGATCTTGGTGTTAGCGATGTAGAAAATATCAATTACTTACAAGCTATTAAGCGAATTATTGGATGGACAAATAAGCCTTTGGCTAATTAATTCATAGTTTAACATTTTAAAAATAAGACCGTTATGGCACAAGAAATTGAAAAGAAATTTTTAGTTAAAGGTGATTTTAAATCATCAGTAGTTAAAGAAACTAGAATTACTCAAGGATACTTATCTTCAGTACCAGAAAGAACTGTAAGAATTAGAGTAAAAGGAGAAAAAGGTTTTATTACCATTAAAGGTATTGGAAACGCAAGTGGAGCATCTCGTTACGAATGGGAGAAAGAAATATCTATTACTGAAGCAAAAGAGCTTTTAGAGCTTTGTGAGCCAGGTATAATCGATAAAACAAGATATATCGTTCCTGCTGATGGCGATTTAGTTTTTGAAGTAGATGAGTTCTATGGCGAAAATGAAGGGCTTACTGTAGCTGAAATTGAATTACCAACAGAAGAAACTCCTTTCACTAAACCAGAATGGTTAGGTGTAGAAGTTACTGGAGACGTAAAATATTTCAACTCTATGTTAATGAAAACACCATTTAAGAATTGGTAAAACACTAATTTTATTGGTTTTACTTTATGAATCAAGTAGGAGAATACTCTCCTACTTGATTCATTAATTATATAGAAAAAACAATACTACTACTAAAAGATAATTATGGCAGACAATATTCCAAAGACTGACAATATACTAGATATGAATAATTATCGTATCGAGAAATTACCAGTTAGAGATAAATCAGGTATTGAGAAAATACTAATGAAAATTGGTGCTCCACTGGCAATCATTATTTTTGGTTTATTATTGTGGCTAGATCTTCCTTTTTTAGCAAATTTTGATATAGCACAGCTAAGTAAAAGCGCAAAATTAAATTTTGATCTTATTGGAATGCAAGATTTTGTTTATGCCAATAAAGCTATGCTTGCAATATTTGTGGCAGCACTTATATTATGGATTACCGAAGCAATACCAAATTATCTAACATCACTAATTCTGATAATAAGTTTAGTACTCACTGGAGTATTATCAGAAGAAGTAGCCTATGCACAATTAGGACATAAGGTAATGTGGCTTAATATTTTATCATTTATTTTGGCGAGTATGCTTGTGGCTACTGGAGTTGCTAAGAGATTTGCACTTTGGTTTATTCTTAAGTTTGGTAAAAATGCAAGCACCGTATTTATTAGTTTTATGGTAATAAATATTGTTCTTTCATTATTTATATCTGCCACCACAGCTAAGGCTACAATTCTATTACCAATATTTATGGTAGTAGCAGCAGTATACGGAGCTGGAAATGGTAAAAGAAATAACTTTGGTAGAAATATGATTCTACAAAATTTATTTCAAATAAATATGGGAGCAGCATCTTTTCTTACAGGTTCAGGAGCTAACCTATTAGCGGCATCTCTTATTGCAGGTGCTATTGGAAGTGATATTTTTTTCTCACAATGGATGATTGCAGCATTTCCAACTGCATTACTATTAATGTTTTTAGGCCTTTTTATTGGACTTAAAATTATTTTCCCACTAAGTAAGGAAGAACAACTCCCTCAGATAAAAGGAGGAATGGACAGCCTTAAGATTGAGTTAGATAAGTTGGGAAAAGTAAGTGTAAGTGAGATAAAATCATTAGTTATTTTTGGAAGTATACTTGCATTATGGGTTACCGATAGTATTCATGGCATTAGTCCAACAGCTGTTGCTTTTGTAGGCGCAATTATAGCTCTTATGCCAAAAATTGGTGTTGTAGAATGGAATGATGTTGATATTCCATGGCACTTATTATTATTCTCTGCAGGGGCGTATACTCTTGGAGCTGGTTTTAAAGAAACAGACTTACCTTCTATTGCTGTAAATGCATTTTTCGATGGAATTGGAATTAGTGATAATACACCTTTTTGGATGCTATACATTGTATTAACGGGAGGAATGGTTTATAGTGCACTAATATTTCAATCCAAAACAATGCGTACGATGATATTTATTCCAATAGCTATTGGGGTTGCTAATAGATTTGGTTTTGAAGTAATGAGCCTAGCATTTCCCGTTGCATTATTAATAGAACATGTGTATGTATTACCATTTAATAGTAAACCTGCACTTCTACTATATTCTACAAATCATTATAGCTGGAGCGACACCTTTAAGTATGGTATTACAATGCAAACAATGGCTTGGATAGTATCATTGCTATTAGCTATGACTTACTATAAGTGGTTAGGAATAACTCCAAACGGATTATTTTAAATTTAATAAAAGTAACAATATGATTACAAGCAGAATAAAAAAAATAGACTCTACTTCAATTGAACTTAAGGCAAAATATCGTCCTAAGTATAATAAGAGAGTCAAATTTCAAAAATATTCTGTTGAAACATATATGTTCATACCTATTGAACTAGGAATAAATAAAAGAAACTTTACTAAGATTGATTTTTACAGAGAATATAAAAACTTTCTAAAGATTGATACACCTAAAATATTATTATCAGAAATAGCTAATAAGAAAACACCATTTATTCAAACCTATGCAAGATTATTTAATGAACTTGATATAGAAAATGCTGATAGCATAGAAAAACTTGATGATAACACAAAAATATTATTGAATATTTTTAAGAAAGCTATTAAAAGAGAAGCTCAAAAGATAAAACAATACTCTGATCCAAAAGAAAAAATAAGAGTAAGTTTGAGATTAATCAATGACCTTGATAAATCTATAGAACGTTACAGAAATAGGCACGATAGTATTGTTTCCAGAACCAACAAAGACTATAGTATATACACTACCATAAAAATTGGTGATGAATATATTAGTAATCTAAAATATCGTTTCTTGCACGAGATACTCCTTCATTTAATGGATAACGATGATGTTATTTATTATGATACTATTGGCATAATCAATAAAAGCCTTGACAAAGAGATAGGATATAGAACGGTAAAAAAATATCCTCTATCATCGATTCAAAAAAGAGAAAATGAAAAGCTAATTGCTCGTTGGGAAATAATCAAGTATTTTATCACTAATAAGTTGATAATTAGAACTAAAATAGAAAATGAATCTAAATATTTAGAAGAGATTTTATATAGTTTTGCAGCAGGTATAGCCATGGTTTTCGCCACAGGAATTGCTTTCTATTATAATCAGAAATTTGGAAATTTTACTGCAAGTTTCTTTGTTGTTTTGGTATTAAGCTATATGTTTAAAGATAGAATTAAAGAATGGGCACGTTCGTTTTTCAATTCAATACTCCACAAGCAATTATTAGATCATCACTTTAGTTTATATGATGACAATAGTAAGAAAATTGGTATAAGTAAGGATGGATTTGAATTTATTCCATTGACAAGTATAAGTAGTAAAATAAATAGTTTGCGTTATTCGGAAGAGATGCTTGGTGCGGAGCTAATTAATCACGATGAGAAAGTAATGAAGTTTACTCGCAAGATTAGTTTAAATATGCAAAGATTTATTAAAACCTTTGAAGATACAAATATTAGGGGCATTAACGATATTATTAACTTTAATTTTGCACCTATTATTATGCGAATGCAGGAAACAAAATTTCCAATATATGCATCTACTAGTAAAGGGAAAATCAAAGTTATTAAGGCAGAAAAAACATTTGCTATTAATTTAATTCAAGCTGTTAGTATCAACAAGGAGACACACTACCAACATTATACAGTGTATATAGCTAAAAGTGGTATAAAAAAACTTGTAATTAGAAAGAACTAATTTTTTATTTATTTAGTGTAAGCCTATACTATTTTCCGCACCATTATTACATTTATTAAATGATTTTAAACCTTTTGAAATCGTAATAAAAATCTTTTGTCTCCAAATAACAATTAAACTATCTTCGCAGAAATAACTAAATAATAAATAATGGATTTATTAGTAGCGGAGAATATCACAAAAACTTTTGCAAAGCACAGGGCTCTCAATAATGTAAGTATCAATGTGCCAGAGGGTAGCATATATGGTTTATTAGGTCCTAATGGAGCTGGCAAAACAACATTAATACGTATCATAAACCAAATTACTGGACCTGATAATGGCCGGATACTTCTTAATGGAAAAGCTTTATTACCTAAGGATATATCAAATATTGGATACCTGCCCGAGGAACGTGGTCTATACAAAAAGATGAAAGTCGGAGAGCAAGCAATTTATCTTGCAATGCTTAAGGGCTTAAGTAAGCACGATGCTAAGAAGCAACTAAAGGAGTGGTTTATAAAATATGATATTGCTCCATGGTGGGACAAAAAAGTAGAAGAACTTTCAAAGGGAATGGCTCAGAAAGTACAATTTATTGTTACTATTCTTCATAAACCTAAACTATTGATTTTTGATGAGCCTTTTAGTGGATTTGATCCAATAAATCAAGTATTGCTAAAAGAAGAAATTCTTGGACTTAGAGATAAAGGTGCTACAGTAATTTTTTCTACTCATAATATGGCTTCTGTTGAAGAAATATGCGATCATATTGCACTAATTAATAAATCGGAGAAGATATTAGAAGGTAGTGTTTCTGAAATCAGAGATACATATAAAAAAGGAACTTTTGAATTAGAGTATGATGGTAATGAAATAGAACTATCAAAGTTTCTACCTGATAATTTTGAGATTATAGAAAAGCAAAAAATTCTTAAAGGTCATAAAACAATAATAAAGCTTCCTGATGCTAGTTATTCTAATGAATTGTTATCCACTATGATGAAGCATACAAACATTCGCCTTTTCAAGGAGATAATTCCTAGTATGAATGAGATTTTTATTGATAAAGTTACTCAAGACTAAAAACATAAACAATATACGTAATGAATAAAATTTGGCTAGTAATACAGCGAGAATATCTCACAAGAGTTCAGAAAAAGAGCTTTATAATCATGTCAATATTAGGACCTGTGCTAATGGCAGCATTAATGATAGTTCCTATATATATTGCTAAAATGAGTGATGAGGTTAAAACTGTTGGTATTGTTGATGAAAGTGGATTTTTTATTGAAGCTTTTGACAATACTGATAAAATAAAATTTAAAGTAATGCGCATGGATATTAATAACGCAAAAGAAGCATACGAAACCATGAATTATGATATGGTTTTATATATTCCTGAGCCTGCTTATACTTATCCTTCAAAAATATTTATATACTCTAATAAAGAGCCTGG
>JAOZPM010000001.1:33986-98150 GCA_029932765.1 Bacteroidales bacterium
TTGATGATGGGTAAGATTATAGGAATTGCATTTGTAGGTCTTACACAGCTTCTATTGTGGGTTATACTAACAACAGGCATTGTTACTACTGTGCAATCAAGCTTTTCTTCAGAACTTAGCGAAATAAATAAATATCAAGCTCAAAAGACTGGGCAAATGATTGACCCATCAGATACTACAGAAGTTACTAAAGAATTTAGCAAAACGGCTGAATTTGTTGGGGCTATATTAAGTATTGATTTCAAAGTTATAATTGGTTCTTTCATTTTTTACTTCCTATTTGGATACTTGCTTTATGGCGCTTTATTTGCAGCTGTGGGTTCAGCAGTTGATAACGAAACTGACACTCAACAATTTATAATGCCCATAACTATTCCATTGATTATTAGCATTGTAACAATACAAACCATTGCTAATAACCCTGATGGTCCCCTAGCCTTTTGGTTTTCGATGATACCGCTTACATCTCCAATATCTATGATGGTTCGAATTCCTTATGGTGTGCCTTATTGGGAGTTAGGCTTGTCAATGCTGATTTTGATTCTTACTTTTATTCTATTTACTTGGTTTGCAGGCAAAATATATAGAGTTGGAATATTGATGTACGGCAAGAAACCTTCTTATAAAGAAATTTGGAAGTGGATAAAATATAGTTAGAATTAAGGATAGAGGATTAAGAACTAGGATAAGAATAATTATTTTACTCTAACACCCGTTCTTCATCCTTTATATTCCAACTAAATAATTTGTATTTTTACATATTATTAAAAACAAAGGTAAGAGTTTATTGAAAACAATAACAATATCAGTTAGTAATGATCTTTTTAGCGACCAGAGGGTTAAGAAGATGTGTAATAGTATACAAAGCCTAGGTTTTGAGATTACTCTATTGGGTAGATTATTACCCAGTAGCAAGGCTTTATCTGATAGAACTTATAAAACTAAACGTTTTAAACTCCCATTTAATAATGGAGCATTATTTTATGCTTCACTTAATATAAGGCTCTTCTTCTACTTATTATTCAATAAAACTGATGTGCTTCTGGCTAATGACCTTGATACTTTATTAGCTAATTACCTGATTTCTAAAATCAAAGGAATTCCTCTTGTTTACGATACTCATGAGTATTTTACGGAAGTTCCTGAATTGCAAGGCCGCTATGCTAAAAAAATATGGGAAAAGATTGAAAGAAAGATATTTCCAAACCTAAAGGATGTAATTACAGTAAACCAATCAATTGCAGATATTTATTCAAAAAAATATGGAATACATATTAATGTTATAAAAAACCTACCTAATAAGCTTGTATCCTTTACTCCACTTTCGAAGAAAGAACTAGGAATTGAGCATATTAAAAAATATATAATACTACAAGGAGCTGGAATTAATATTGATAGAGGTGCTGAGGAATTAATTGAAGCAATGATTGAGGTAAACAAAGCTAAACTATTGATAGTAGGTAGTGGAGATGTTATTAGTATCCTTAAAAATAGAGTTAATAACTCTGATCTAAAAGATAAAATTGTATTTATTGATAAGCAAAGTCCTGAAAGACTAAAGTCGTATACTTATTATGCCGAATTGGGTTTAAGCTTGGATAAAGACAGCAATATGAATTACCGATATAGTTTACCAAATAAAATATTTGATTATATAAATATGGGAGTGCCAGTTCTTGTATCAGACTTGGTAGAAGTTAGTAAAGTTGTAAGAGAATATGGCGTTGGTAATATTCTAAACACATACTCTACAGCAGAAATAGCTAAACAAATTAATAAAATGCTTACCGATAATTCAAAAGAAAATTTGAAAGGAAATCTTTTGATGGCTAGTAAAGAATTAAATTGGGAGAATCAGGAAGTTATAATATCAGAAATTTATTCGAAATTCATATGAACAAGCACTTACATATAATATCCTTTGATATACCTTATCCTGCTGATTACGGAGGAGTTATTGATGTGTTTTATAAACTAAAAGCATTTCATAAGGCTGGTATATTAGTGCATTTGCATTGTTTTGAATATGGAAGAGAACATTCCGAAGAACTTAATAAGTTTTGCCAACAAATTAATTATTATAAGCGCAGTACGGGTTTAAAGTCTAATTTGAGCACTATTCCATATATTGTCAAAAGTCGTTTATCCAAAGAGCTAGAAAGCCGATTATTGCAAGACTCCTATCCTATTCTCTGCGAGGGAATGCATACTTGTGGCATTATTGAATCTAATAAATTTACGAACAGAAAGATAATATATAGAGCTGCAAATATAGAACACGATTACTATATGGCTTTGTATAAAGCAGAAAACAGTATTATTAAAAGAGCTTATTACTTCATTGAAGCTAATAAACTTAAAAAATGGGAGCATAAATTATTAACTGTGGACATTATTCTTACTATAAGTATTAATGATGAGAAGTATTATAAGAATCTATTTCCTAATAAAGACGTAATTAATACATTTCCTTTTTTCAATAATGATATTAATATAAAACCTAATTTTAAAACTAAGGATAAATATATTCTATTTCATGCCAAATTGAGTGTGCAAGAGAATATTGAGACGGCATTGTATATTATCAAGAGCATTGCATCAAAAATTGATTCCAAATTTATTATTGCAGGATTAGAGCCTGATGACTCTATAATAACTGCGGCTAATACTGCTGACAATGTTGAAATACAAGCCAATTTATCGGAGATCAAAATGCAGAGTTTACTTAATAATGCGCATATAAATATCCTAACTACTAAGCAAGCAACTGGTCTTAAACTCAAACTAGTAAATAGCTTATATCAAAGTAAATTTATTATTGCAAATAACGAAATGCTAAGTGGTAGCGGATTGGATAAGCTTGTGGAAATAGCAAATACTAGTTCCGAAATAATAAGTAAAAGCAATGAATTATTGGAGAAATCCTTTACTGAAATCGATTATGAAAAAAGGATGAAAATGATTCCTAAAGAATACAATAACAAAAAGAGAATTGAAGAAGTTATTAAACTAATATATAATAAGCATGAGTAACTTACAAATAGGATTAGAGAATATTTTAGAGTCTAAAGTTGAAATAAAAGACTGTGCTATAACCTATGGCTCAGGTAATTTAAATGTATATGCGACTCCTGCAATGATAAGCCAGATGGAAAAAGCTGCTTTTGAATTAGCTCAAGAATTTATGGAATTTGGCGATACTACTGTTGGTGTAGCAGTTGATATTAAACATCTAAAAGCAAGTCCAGTTGGTGTACCTGTAAATACTGTTGCTCGCCTAATTGAGTTTAATGACAAAAAACTTAGCTTTGAGGTTGAAGCTTACGATATTAATGGATTAATTGGCTCTGGAATACATAAGAGATATATTGTGAATGAGATTGAGTTTATGGGAAACTTATAACATATAGCAATAGTAATATTATCTAATATCTTCTAATATATTTTAGAAAAAAGCAATGTCAAAAATCATTACTTTTGCGCTCAATTTAGCATCTTTTATATGCATATAAATTACAAATAAATAAAAAACTATGCTTGCATTATTTTGGAAAGAGATTTCAAGTTTTTTTTCGTCAATAATAGGCTATATCGTAATTATTATTTTTCTTTTAATTACTAGTTTATTTCTGTGGGTTTTCCCTATTGATTCAAATATTCTAAATTACGGTTATGCACAACTTAATGGGTTATTTTTAATAGCTCCATATGTGTTCCTATTTCTAGTTCCTGCAATTAGTATGCGATCTTTTGCTGATGAAAACAAAAGTGGAACAATAGAGCTTTTATTAACCAAACCCATTAGCGATTTGCAAATTGTTCTTGCTAAATTTGGAGCAGCATTTGTTCTTTTGCTAATTGCTATTCTTCCAACTTTGGTTTATTATTTCTCCATATATCAACTTGGCTACCCTGCTGGCAACATTGATAGTGGCGGAGTATTAGGGAGTTATATTGGGCTTCTATTATTAGGCAGTGCTTTTATATCAATAGGTATATTTGCATCCTCTATTACTTCCAATCAGATAGTATCGTTTATAGTAGCTGTTGTACTCAGTGGCTTTTTATTTATTGGCTTTGAGTTTATTTACAATCTTGCTTTGTTTGGCGATGCTGGTTTACTTATTAAAACTCTTGGCATATACGATCATTACTCTAGCATTAGTCGTGGTGTACTCGATACTCGTGATCTAATTTATTTTTTTAGCTTAATAAGCTTGTTCTTATTTTTAACGCGCTTTTCACTTCAAAGCAGAAAATGGTAAAACTATGATAACAAGCAAGAACATAAAAATGCAAAATATGATTCAACTATTATCATTAATAGTTGCAATTATCGGAATAAACATTATTGCTCAATTCTATTTTGGGCGTTATGACTTAACTACTGAGAAAAGATACTCAGTATCAGAAACTACAAAAGGTATAATAGAGAATATAGATGATATTGTTTATGTAAAAGTATACCTTGATGGAGATTTACCTGCAAATTTTAAGAAATTAAAAAACAGTACTCGTGAGCTACTTGACGATCTTAGAGCTTATAATAGCAATATAATGTACGAGTTTATTAATCCATCGGAAGACGAGAATAAAGAGAATAGACAAAAACTGTATAAAGAGTTGGTTGACAATGGACTAGCTTACTATAACATTCCAGTAGAAAACAAAGATGGCTTTGCTCAAAAAACTGTATTTCCTAGTGCTTTGATTACTTATAGGGATAAAAGCATAGCTTTAAACTTACTTACCAGCAACAGAAAGGTTCCTGTAGATTCTGAAATTGATAATTCAATTCAAACTCTAGAATTAAAAATGGTTAATACTCTTGGCAAACTTACTAAGAGAAGAATTCCATCAGTAGTATTTACCGTTGACCATGGCGAGCTTAATAATTACGAAACTGCTGATATAGCTTATGAGTTATCCAAAATGTATGAAGTTGGGCAAATAAAAATAGGGAAACAACTTACTTCGCTAATGCGTAGAGTTAAGATTGATTCTGTAACTTCCAAAATGATTCCAAATTTTGATTTATTAATTATTGCTAAGCCAACAATAGCCTTCGATATGAAAGATCTATTTCTTATAGATCAGTATATAATGCATGGCGGCAAAGTAGTATGGGCTGTTGATGCTGTGGAAGCTAATATGGATAGTTTGCGTTATTCAACATCAACTATTGGTATGCCTATTGACTTAGGTCTTGCAGAAATGTTTTTCAAATATGGACTTAGGTTAAATTCTAATTTGATACTTAATAGAAATGCCCTCGCAATTGGTACTGCAGAAGGCGAACTACGTACATGGGATTTCTTTCCTCATGCATTGCCTGTTAAAGGAAGTATAATTACTAATAATCTTTCTGCTGTTAAAACCCATTTTGTTAGCAGTATTGACACTGTGGGCTCATTGAGTATTCAAAAGACGGTGTTGTTACAAACTGACCGCAACTCAAGATTGATGCCTGCTCCTGCCTTAATTGACCTAGTAGATATAATATATAGAGAGCCAAATATTTCTTTATATCATAAACCTCAACAGCCAATTGCTGTTTTACTAGAAGGTGAATTTAGCTCTGTTTTTGAGAACAGAATGATTGATCCAAGGATTATGGAGCAGAAGAAAATACTTGATATTGAATATAAGAGTGTAGCTACATCGCAATTAGTTATTTCTGATGGGGATATAATAAGAAATCAATTAATGGCTAGCGCGCAAGGAAAATCACCTTATCCTCTTGGATATGATAGATATTCAAAGCGAATGTTTGATAATAAAAAATTCTTGCTTAACTCCATCAATTATATGCTTGGAGATAAAGCTTTGATAAAACTCAGGAATAAGCAATACAAAATACGATTATTAAATAAGGATAAAGTAGCCAACGAAAAACTTAAATGGCAACTCACCAATACTATAGTTCCCATAGGACTAATCATTATTATGGGGATAATTATAGGTATAATTAAGCGTAGGAAGTATGCTAACCAAAAATAAGAATCATTAAAATAGGATTTTTCTTAAAACAAAAAAAATGAATAAAAAAACCATCTATATTTTTATATTTAGTCTTATTGCTATTACAATTGCAATTATAAGCATTAATAACAAAAAGAGCGGCACTATAAGTAATGAATTCATTCTTTACGACACATCCAATGTTGTGCAAATATTTATGGTAAACAAGCAAAACCAACAAGTTAGTCTTGATAGAAGAAATAATATCTGGTATGTTGACAACAACAATACTGCTATTGGCGAGAATGTGGAGATACTTCTTAAAACACTTATGTATATCGAAATAAAGAATCCTGTTTCGATTGCAGCTCGCAGTAGTTATATTAGCAAAATGGCTACAAACTCTACTAAAGTAGAAATTTATGAGAATTCACCTTTATTCACTCTGCTAGGAATAGATTTTTTTAAGAACAATCGTAAAACAAAGGTTTTTTATGTTGGACCTCCTACTCGTAATTATAAAGGCACAGTTATGAAAATGGAAGATTCTGACGAATTATACGTTACTTACTTACCAGGATTTAATGGATATCTATCAGAAAGATTCTCAGCAAACTACGGCGATTGGCTAAACCATAATGTGTTTGAACTTCCCATAAAATCAATCATTAATCTAAGTGTAGAATACCATAATCAGCCAGAACAATCGTATACAATTAATAGTATTGGAAACAGAAATTATGATTTAACTGCCATAAGTAACAATCAAAAAGCATTGAAATATGATACTCTAAAAGTATTGGAAGAATTGGCAGCTTTTAGAAATATTAATTTCGAAACTCTGTTGGATGACATTCCCCAATATAGATTTGATTCGTTAAAAACAAGTATTCCATATATTACTATATCAGTTACTAATGTTGCACAGCAAACAAAAACAGTTAAACTATATAGAAGACCAAATTATACAAATAAGCCCGATTTTAATGGTGATATTATATCCTATGATGTAGATAGAATGTATGCTCTTATTGATGGGTTTGATTATATTGTTACTGCGCAATACTTTGTTTTTGATAATATCTCTCGTCCTTTGGATTACCTTCTTGGAAATAATATTTATAGCGAACGAAGCTTAGAATTATTGCAGTAGTTATTCACTAAAAAAAATATAACTGAATAAAAAAGAGCAAGTTAATACTTGCTCTTTTTTGGATTAAAACTATTCTAATTATAAAAACTATAATTAACTATCAGCCTTCAATTCCTCTCTAAGTCCCAAATTACCTGTCTCTTCAGAGTAACCATATAGGAAATCCAGTTTCTTAGTATAAATATTCTTAATATGCTTACGCTTAAGTTTTAGTGTTGGTGATAATTCACCTGTTTCAGGAGCCCACTCACGACATGTTAGCGCCCATTTTCTTATCTGACGTTCGTGACCTAAGTTCTCATTAATCTTATCAACCTCTATTTGAAAGCGTTTAATTACTCTCTCATCATGTATTAATTCAACATTGTCGCGAAAGTGAAGTTTTTTATTGGCAGCCCAACTATGAAGGAATTCAAAGTTAGGGCTTATTATTGCCGCTGTAAACTTTTCTCCTTCTCCAACTACTAATATCTGCTCAATAAATTGAGATTCCTTTGCTCTGTTCTCTAATATTTGAGGTGCTACATACTTTCCTGTGGAAAGCTTAAAAATTTCTTTCTTACGGTCAGTGATTTTAAGGAAGTTATCAGAATCAACCTCACCAATATCACCAGTATGTAACCATCCTTCAGCATCAATAACTTCTTTAGTTTTTTCCTCATCCTTATAATAGCCCATCATCTGACTAGCACCTTTCATGCATATTTCACCATCTTCAGCAATCTTAACTTCAACATTTGCAAGTATTGGGCCTACTGTGCCAAATCGGACACCATTCTGAAGTTCATGATTTACAGAAATAACGGGCGATGTTTCTGTCATACCATAACCTTCCATCACTGGAATCCCTGCTGCATTAAAAGAACGAGCCAATCGCTCTTGTAAGGCTGCTCCACCACTAATAATAATCTTAATATTTCCACCTAATGCTTCTCGCCATTTACTATAAATAAGCTTGTCAACTATTTTATGCTGAAATTTGTACCATGCAGAAGTATTCTCTGGCAAATCATACTTAACACCTAATTCTATTGCCCAATAGAATAATTTTTTCTTAATTCCTGTTAGATCATTACCTTTGGCTAAGATTTTATCATAAGTTTTCTCCAAAACACGTGGCACGCTTGTAAAACCATCAGGCTTAATATCACGCATATCTTCACCAGCTGTTTCAATACTCTCAGCATAATAAACACTACATCCATTATAAAGAACTAAGTAGTTTACCATACGCTCAAGAATATGACATAAAGGTAAGAAACTTAAGTATCTATCACCTGGTTTTACTGGCATAAAATCATTGGTTGCTTCCACATTTGCCATTACATTTTTATGGCTTAGCATCACTCCTTTTGAACGACCTGTTGTGCCAGAAGTATAAATAATAGACATTAAATCATCAGGCTCTACACTAGATCTAATCTCCTGCAGTTTATCCCACAATTCTGCCTTCTTCTTTTTTCCTAAGTCTACAATATCTTCCCAATTGTTGATTCCATCAAGTTTATCAATAGAGTATATATCGTTTATTTTAGAATTCTCTTTCACCGATTCTAAAACCCTTTGATAATGTTCGTCAGCACCAGCAATAACCATCTTAGCATCAGAATGATCAAGAATATAATCATACTCTAGTTTACCCATATTAGGATAAACAGGAACATGTACTACTCCTATCTGACTCATTCCCATATCTATAAAATTCCACTCAGGTCGGTTATTAGATATTGTTAATATTTTATCGTTTTTAGCATATCCTAAAGCCAATAAACCTAAACTAAAATTATCTCTATAATTAATAAATTCTTCAGCACTAAAGTCTTCCCAACCGCCATTACGCTTTATTGATAGTACAACCTTATTAGGATTTGTCTCTTTATTTTTTTCTATTATTTCAAATGTTCTTAATATTGGCATGATAATAGTTTTTATGTGGTTTATATTATGGGCTTTTTCAATATTTACTTCTTTGTTTTAAATGTCCATGTAAAATTAAAAACGGAGACGACATCACCATCTTTATCTATTCCTTCAGATTTTACATTAATTGTGACTCCTTCTCCTGTTTCTATGGTTTCTTTTACTGCATTGTTTATATCTTCAACCTGCTGACAAGTAAAAACAATCTTCGATCTTGCTTTTTTAACAAAGCTTGCATTCATATCAAAAACTAGCATCGAAACTTTTTCTCTACTTTTCATAATTGCATCCATTGCAACCACTCCAGTAGATAATTCAGCAGCCATTGCTTGTACTGCAAAATACACTGATTGAAAAGGATTCTTTGTAATAGTATTATACGGAACACTTACATCGCATTGTTGATCAGTAAATTTTATAACTCGCATGCCCGCAAGAAATCCCATTGGCATTTTCTGGAGAAAAAATAACTTAATCTTAAACTTATTTAATAATGCTTTTCTAATATCCATATAGTTAATTAATTTCTTTATTATTAATTTAGTCAAACTCAAGAAGTATAAGGGTTAGCACCCTTATACTTCAAATTTGAACAAACACCGAATGAATAATCATTCGAAAAAGCCAACATAACTCATAACACTCTGATTAACAACAGATAAAATATGTGGCAAAGCAGTATAGAACTGCATTTAATTTAATACGCTAAATAACGTATTATAACATGGGAGTTGTTTTCTATTAAAAACACTAGAATTAAAGAGTATATTTATTCTCTTCAATTAAAGCATCTGCAATATTTCTTCTTGCTTTTACAACATTCACTGATTTAATTTTAGTGAAGCGTTTCATTCCCATCAACATAGCTTTTTGCTCATCTCCTTCAGCAAAAGAATTCACACCGTCAATACCAAGCTTATTAATTAGATGTGCATAATCATACATTACAACATCAAGGATATCCTTATAGATTCCCATTTTATCTTCATCAAGCATGGAGTTTAATTTTTCAACACGCAATAATGTAGATTCTGCAGCATAAGTATACATAAGCATATCAGCAGCATTCATAAGTAGCTCTTGCTCATTATTAATATCTTGCATATATTTTTGTAGAGCTGCTCCAGAAACCATTAGAATACTTTTCTTGAATTTCTTTATAGCTACATGATACTCTTCAAAATAATCTAGGCTAACGCTTCCAAAATCAGGAATTCCCATTAATTCTTCAGCAACAGCCATTGCAGGCCCCATCATATCTATTTCACCTTTCATGGCACGTTTAATAAGCTCCCCAACAGTAACCATACGGTTAATTTCGTTGGTTCCCTCAAATATTCTATTAATACGGCTATCGCGGTAAGCACGCTCTACAGCACTTTCTGCTGAATAACCCATTCCTCCATGAATTTGTACAGCTTCGTCCACAACATAATCCAATGCCTCAGAGCCAAACACCTTTGCTATTGAAGCTTCAATGCCATATTGGCGAAGACTTTCAACGCTAGCTTTTCCTTTCTCTATACCATCAGCAACAGCTTCATTAATAGCATCATCAATATTTTGTGATATTCTATATGTTAATGATTCGCTAACAAAAGTACGAATCGACATTTCTGCAATTTTATATTTAATTGCTCCAAAATGTGCTATAGGAGTTTTAAATTGTTTACGCTCATTAGCATATTTTACACTTACGTCAATAGTAGCTTTAGATGCTCCAATAGTTGCTCCAGAAAGCTTAATACGTCCCAAATTAAGAATATAAAGTGCAATCTTAAAACCACCATTTTGTTTTCCCAATAGGTTCTCTGCAGGAACTTTTACATCCTCAAAGAAAATTTGAACAGTAGAAGAACCTCTAATACCAAGTTTTTCTTCATCCACACCAATTGTAATTCCTTCACTTTTAGCATCTATAATAAATGCACTTAGATTTTTATCATCACCTATTTTAGCAAAAACAATTAGTAAATCTGCAATACCACCATTGGTAATCCACATCTTTACTCCATTAAGATTATATGTTTTACCATCTTCGCTAAGTATAGCTCGAGATTTGCCACTATTAGCATCCGAACCTGCATCAGGCTCAGTTAAACAATAAGCTCCTACAGTTTCTCCTGTAGCCAAACCTGGTAGATATTTTGCTTTCTGCTCCTCAGTACCAAAATATAAGATAGGAAGCGTTCCAATACCAGTATGTGCTGAATAAGCAACTGCAAACCCATATCCCTTACCCATTTCTTCAAGTGCAAGCATTGATGTAACAAAATCTTGCTCAAAACCCATATGCTCTTCAGGAACTGATATTCCTAATAAACCAAGTTCACCAGCTTCTTTCATCAACTGAGCTAATAACACACGATCGTGTGTGTCTAATTGGTCTATATTTGGTAAAACTCTAGTATCAGTAAAATCCTTACAAGTTTTAGCAATCATACGCTGCTCCTCGTTAAACTCTTCAGGAATAAATACATCTTCAAAATTTGTTTCCTTTATTAGAAACTCTCCACCTTTTAATATTTTTGTCATTTTGTTTCGTTTTTTAATGTTTATTGTTTGTCGTTCGTTGTTTGTTGTTCAAAACTAATCTACAAACAACAAACTATAAATATTTCTTTTATAATAGTTCGTATATACCTGCTGCTCCCTGTCCTGAGCCAATACACATAGTTACCATACCATATTTCTTATCTTGGCGTTTAAGCTCATTCAATAACTGAACAGTAAGTTTACCACCAGTAGCTCCTAGAGGGTGACCAAGAGCTATAGCACCACCGTTTACATTTACGATATCAGGATTTATTCCCAAATCGTTGATTACGGCAATACTCTGAGTTGCAAAAGCTTCATTCAATTCAATAAGATCCATATCCCCAAGCTTCATTCCTGCATGCTTCAACACTTTAGGAATTGCTGCAATTGGGCCTACTCCCATTTTATATGGCTCAACTCCCGCAACTTGATAATCTACAAGTCGTGCAATTGGTGTTAGATTATAATCTTTAAGAGCCTGCTCCGATACCACTAAAACAAAAGCAGCACCATCGCTCATTTGAGATGAATTACCCGCAGTAGAAATGCCATCTGTAGCAAAAGCAGGTCTTAACTTACCTAAACCTTCAGCAGTAGTTCCTCGTCGAGGACCTTCATCCACATCAAATACCTTATTACGAGTTTTCATCTTGCCATCAGCATAGTAATTCTCTTTTATGTTTATAGGAACTATCTGATCCTTAAAATATCCTTTATCAATAGCATTTATTGCTTTTGATACCGATTTTGCAGCAAAAACATCTAACTCTTCTCTATTCTGTTTATACTCACGAGCAACCATCTCCGATGTTAAACCCATTGACAGATACCATTTTGGATTATTTTTGGCGATATCAGGATTAGGAACCTGTCTCCAGCCTCCCATTGATATCATAGACATAGACTCAGCACCTCCAGCAATAATAACATCAGCCATTCCAGCCTTTATTTTTGCTGTAGCAATTGCTATTGATTCTATTCCACTGGCACAATATCTATTAATTGTAGAACCAGGTACTTCTACAGTATCCATAGACATTAGCGACAACATACGACCCATATTAAAGCCACTTTCTGCTTCAGGAAATGCATTTCCTACAACAATGTCATCAATTTTTTCTTTTTCTATCTGTGGAAAATCCTTCATCAAATGACGTATCACTTGAGCTGCTATATCATCAGGACGAGTAAATTTTAGAACTCCTCTTGGTGCTTTTCCTATTGCTGAGCGGTAACCCGCTACTATATATGCATTCATAATATTTTGTTTTCTTCAGTTAATAAATTAGTTACGCAAAATTTTACCTTTAGTAATAATACTTTGAACTCTCTCCAAAGTTTTACGTTTAGTACATAATTCAAGGAAAGCTTTGCGCTCAAGATCCAATAAGTATTGTTCCGAAACCTTAGTTAATGGAATAGATATTTCTCCTCCAGCCATTACCCAACCAAGCTTTTCAGCAATAAGCTTATCATGCTCACTCATATAATGCCCTTCGGTAAAACCATCAGCACCAACATAAACTAAGCCCATAGCTTCATTACCAAGTATCTTAATATCATTGCGTGGAGCAGGTTGTGTATAACCTTTATCAGCCATTTGCAATGCTGTTAGTTTAGCATATGCCAACTGATGCGCTCTGCTTATAATAACTTCGTCAACACCTTCGCGCATATAACCTAAGTCAAATGCTTCGTATGCAGAAGTACTAACTTTAGCTTGACCTATACTTAAATATCTATTTAGAAAAGCATTTGTTCTCATATCACCAGTATTAAGCTCATCACTCAATCGTAGGGCAAACTCTTTAGTGCCACCACCACCAGGGATAAGACCAACACCAAATTCTACAAGGCCCATATAAGTTTCGGCATGAGCAATTACTTTATCGCTATGCATACAGAGCTCACATCCGCCACCAAGAGCCATTCCGTGAGGAGCAGCAACTACAGGAATAGATGAATAACGCATTCTCATGGTAGTTTTTTGAAACCACTGAATAGCCATATCTAAGTCTTCCCACTCTTGCTCAATTGCAAGCATATATATCATTCCTACATTTGCTCCAGCAGAAAAATGATCGCCTTCATTTGATATAACTAAAGCCTTATAATCAGCTTCAGCCAAATCTACAGCTTTGTTCAATCCTACCAAAACACCTTCGCCAATAGTATTCATTTTAGTGTGAATTTCAGCATTTAACACCCCATCACCTAAATCTATTATTGAAAGATCATTGTTCTCCCATATGGTATTTGTTTCTTTAAGATTTGCCAATGATAAAAGTGCTTCTTGTCCTGGAATAACCTTATAAGCTTTTGTTGTAATGTCATAGAAGTATTTACGACCCGAGTCTATTTTATAGAAACTTTTAACTCCTGAATCAAGCATATCGTAAATCCATTGAGCAGGCTTTTTATCAATCTCTTCCATAGCTTTTACACTAGCCTCTACTCCTACAGCATCCCACGTTTGAAATGGACCTAGTTTCCATCCAAAACCAGCATTCAATGCATCATCTACTTTATATATATCTTCGGTAATCTCTGGAATACGATTTGATACAAATTGGAAAAGACCATAGAATGATTTTCTGTAAAAATCACCAACCTTGGTATCATCAGCCATAAATATAGCTACTCGTTTTCCAATATCATCAATACCTTTAGTTTTTTCAAAAACCTTAAATTTTGGTTTTTTATCTTCTGTATATTCTAATGATTCAAAATCAAGAGTATAGAATTTCTTTTTACCATTAACTACAGTCTTCTTAAAGAATCCTTGCTTAGTTTTTGAGCCTAACCAATTATTTTTCAACATTGTAGTTAAATAATCCGGAATAGAGAACGCATCATTAGCTTCGTCATTGGTAGTTTCCTTAATATTATTTGCAACATGTACAAGAGTATCAAGTCCCACAAGGTCAGCTGTTCTGAAAGTAGCAGACTTTGCTCTTCCAATTAGCGGCCCAGTAAGTTTATCAATTTCAGTAATTGTAAGACCATAATCTTTTACATTATTAAACAAATCCATTATAGAATAAGTACCTATTCTATTGGCGATAAAAGCCGGAGTGTCTTTTGCTAATACAGCAGTTTTTCCTAAAAACCTACCAGCATAGTCGGTTAAAAACTCAAGTACTTCGGGATTAGTCTTTGTAGAAGGAATAATTTCAAATAACTGTAAATAACGTGGAGGGTTAAAGAAATGCGTTCCACAGAAATTAGCCTGAAAATCATCACTCCTACCTTCTAGCATTGCCTCTATTGAGATACCTGAAGTATTTGTAGTAATTAAACTACCTTTTTTACGATATTTTTCCACATTCTCAAAAACTGATTTTTTAATATCAAGTCTTTCAATTACAACCTCAATAACCCAGTCGCAATCTTTTATATACTTTAGATCATCATCAAAATTACCCGTAGTAATTCTATCAGCAAATGATTTTTTGTAAATTGGGCTTGGTTTTGATTTTAATGCTGCAGCTAATGCTCCATTAACAATACGATTCCTAAAAACCTTATCAGTAGTTTTAATACCCTGTTTTTGTTCTTTTTTGTTGAGTTCATTTGGCACAATATCCAAAAGCAACACTTCTGCTCCTATATTGGCAAAATGACATGCAATACCTGATCCCATTACTCCTGAACCTAATACTGCAATTTTTTTTATTTTGCGATTCATAAATACTTGTTTTATGTGGTTATTTTGTATTATTTCTTTTCTATTATACTATCAACTTCACTAGTAATTATCTTAGATACTTTTATAAACGCATCTAGTTCAGTATCACTAACTGAAGTCATAATACGCTCATTAAAGCCTAGAACGGCTACTTTTGCAATACGACGGCGTTCTAAACCTTTTTCTGTTAAGAATAATTTTGTAATTCTTTTATCGTCAGAGTCATTCTTTTTATAAATGCATCCTTCTTCTTCCATTTTGTTTAGTAAGCGTGTTAAACTAGATTTCTTCATCTCTAGTTTTTCTGATAGTTTTCCTGGCGAAATACCTTCTTTTGCTATATATACTAATACAAAACCTATTGTTTGCGTGATTCCATAATCTGAACCTACGTAATTATACATTCTTTTCAAAGCCATCGATGAGGCTTTTGTGTAAAATTCTATTGTTTCGTTTAATTGCATATTTTAATAAATTATGAACTTGGATATTACTACCCATTTTTAGTGTTTTTAGCATTTTGTAATTAGCAATATTTGGAAACTAACCACATTTAGTATGCATGCGTACAAAATTAGGAAAAAATAGTACGCATGCGAACTATTTTAATAAAATAATCAATAAAATCTTAGCACTACAGTTTATAGTACTGTATGTCAGTATAATAAGATACTAATTAATTTGGTAAGAAATATGGAATTATGTGATTTTTATAATAAAAAGAAAAAAATACTTATAAATATGGGCCTATTTTTCCCAGATATTTGATATTTATTTTCTTACCAAGCTTAATACTCCACAATGTGTACACAGTTCCTAAATATGAATTATTATATTTTGCTCTATTGCTTTCCATGGATAGAATAAGAGATACAAAGTAGCTTTTTGTACTATAACCAATTGTAGAATTCCACTCAAATACTGGCATTACTCCATATAAATATTTATTTTGATCGTTGTATTTAATCGTATTTTTATTAAGTCCTATTCCCAATCCAAGCATATTTGCAAAGTAGAATCCACGATAAACCACCGTTGCTGCAAAACTTGGTATTATATGTAAAGACAGACTTCCTATCTCAGTCATTATTGTTTGATTAATCTGAGAAGAAGAATCACTTAAAAGAAAATCTCCATTGATACTATAATTACCAATACCAACATTAATAAAAGGACTTATTGCACTCTTTTTCTGTAGATTATAGTTCTTATAAT
This sequence comes from Bacteroidales bacterium, assembly GCA_029932765.1. Taxonomy (GTDB): domain Bacteria; phylum Bacteroidota; class Bacteroidia; order Bacteroidales; family UBA1556; genus UBA6267. Next base: position 50,462 of record JAOZPM010000001.1, read on the forward strand.
TAGCATCAAAATTAAACTTTTTGCAAAGAAAAAAATACATATTACCTCCATACTCAGTAATTGTTATATCCTTTCTAATATTAACTACAGCTCCATTGTTTCCAGGGTATTCAATAGTTTCTTCCACTCCAGAATATTTCTTTATTCGAAGCTCTGCAAAAAATCTACGATAAGAGTATCCTCCCTTAAAATTAAATGCATTATGTTCTTTTAGCTCTGGAATATTTGTATATGGTAATTCAAAAGTTAAACTAAAACCAAATCTATAGAAACTAGCGCCAATACCTATACTATTATATTGTCGTGTATGATACTCTATACTAGTAACATTATTGTTTGCATCATAATAATCATAAAAAAAAGTTGAAACGGCAGACTCTGCCAACGGATAAAGAGAGAATTTATCTTTTGTGAGGTACACATAGTTAGTATCAAACTGAGCCATTGCTCCTACTCCAATAAACAATAAGACGAATAAACCAACCACTTTCAACATAGCATTAATTGATTTTTTTTAGTTTTGTTAAAATGCGTCTCCTTGCATTACGGATCTCAATTTTACTAATTTTAGAGTCCGACATTATACTTTCCACCTCATCAAGTATTTTATAAGGTATATTTGACAAAACACGATCCTTAAGCTCAGCACTCTGATTCTCTATTGAATAGAGTATTGTTTGAGCATCAAAACCTGAAAATAGCTTCTTTACCTTTAATTTAGGCATATTTTCTATATCAGCAAATCTAGTTTTGTATGAATCATTACCCTCATTACATATATCCAATGAAGATACTAGGCGATTATAATCACTTAAAACATAATCAATAATAATTGCTGGGCTCTCCAATTCTTTGATCTCCTGATTTGCGTAAATATCTGTTTCAAAGTTGCGATAAATATTAATAGAACTTATCTGACGCCATAAATAAGATTTCTCAATAGTCCTACATCTATACACTTCATTAGCTACATTCTCACATTCAATAATAAGCTGTTTTGAGTATTCATTTTCATAATTAATACTTAATATATTGTCCGCAATAGAATCAATGCTCGCTGCAATATATTTGGCCTCTGAATAATTAAAAGCATCTTCTAACGAAATAAATGCATAATTACTCTCACTCATAAGCTTTTCAGGGAATTCCTTCAATTTACTTAAAAGAACCTCATTATCAATAAAATCAGAATAATTTATATTAATATTTACAATTTCAGTATCATCAGGCTTATTATTCAATATATTAATAATAGAGTCCAAATCATTATTACTATCTATAAAAGATGTTAGAAAGCCTGAATCATTCTGCAATAGTTTTATATTATGAATTTCATCAGAAAGTAGTACCTTATTATTATTATTATCAAAGCTTTTATTTACCAGTATTGCTGAAATATCACTTTTGTTTATACTATTCAGTAATTCCTTATTCAATAAACCCGAGTCATAAAGTATATTTGTACACTCTTTATTGAGCAGTGATCTAATATAAATCTGGTAATCAGTTATTTCATTCGTCAGCTTATTAGAATTTGTAATTGCTGATAATGATGATAAAGTATGGAGATAGCTAACCGATAGTTTATTAAGCTGCTTTAAACTATCGATAAAACTTGGATTATATGTATTATAAAAACCAAGGCTATCTTTAGAAATACTTATACTATACTTAAAAAGACTACCAAACTCACTGCTTATTTTTATTAATATATCATTTATCTTAGAGTAATACTTTTTAATTATTTCTCTATTAATATCCTCATTAAAGAGTCTTTTTTCATTATCAGACAACTCAGAATTATTACACTGAATATGGTTAATTTCAAAATTTAAACAAATGGAACGCATATTAATAGGGTTATAACAATGATTATAATTAGGTATTTTGCTTATCTGCCATGCAAAAATACTATTAATATCGCTAAACTACAATGATTATAAGATAAATGTATATAATAAATAATTTATGATTTTCAACAAAACAAAGATGATAACTAAATTGATTATACAAAAATAAGCTAGAAATTGTAATTATTTTTATGCTTTAATACTGAAATAATTTTTACTTATGAGCAAAATACATTTTATAGCAATTGGCGGTAGCGCAATGCATAATCTGGCAATAGCATTGCATTTAAAGGGTTATGAGGTTAGTGGATCTGACGACGAAATATTTGAACCATCAAAATCTAGACTTAAAAAATACAATATACTTCCAAGCACTAATGGATGGAATATTGATAAAATCACCCCAGAATTAGATGCTATAATTGTTGGAATGCATGCACGTATCGACAACCCAGAGCTCCTTAAGGCACAAAAACTAGGCCTTAAAATCTTCTCATACCCTGAGTTTCTTTATGAACAATCAAAGGACAAAACAAGAATAGTAATTGGAGGAAGTCATGGTAAAACTACCATAACATCAATGATATTGCATGTAATGCAGGATCTAAATATTGAAACAGATTATATGGTAGGTGCTAAACTTGAAGGTTTTGAGGTAATGGTAAAACTTACCGATAGTGCAAAATACATGGTAATTGAAGGCGATGAATATCTTACTTCCCCCATCGATCGTAGACCTAAATTTCACCTCTATATGCCTCATATTGCATTGCTTAGTGGTATAGCCTGGGACCACATCAACGTATTCCCTACTTTTGATAATTATGTAAGTCAGTTTAGTACTTTTATTAATTTGATTGATAAAAATGGGGCTTTAATCTATTGTAAAGAGGATGATGAATTAAATAAAATTGCCAAAGAAGCAGAACCTAAACTATTAAAGTATCCTTATGGAATACCTGAACATAGAATTGACGACAATGGTATTACGCATATAAAAATTGACAATATTGAATATGCGCTAAAGGTATTTGGTGATCATAACCTTATGAATCTTAATGGAGCGCAGTTGGTCTGCCAACAAATTGGAATTAATAAGCATGATTTTTATAAGTCGATAAGTAGTTTCAAAGGAGCATCAAACAGATTAGAACTTATTGGCGAAAATGCAAATACGAAGGTATTTAAAGACTTTGCTCATAGCCCATCAAAGCTTATGGCTACTACTTCTGCAATGAAGCATCAGTTTAAAAAGCGTAAATTAGTAGCATGTATGGAGCTTCATACTTTCAGCTCGTTAAGTGCAGACTTCCTTTCTCATTATAAAGGTGCAATGGACGATGCCGATATTGCAATTGTTTATTTCAATCCTCATACAATTGCCCACAAAAAACTACCTGAAATTAGTGTAGAACAAGTTAAAGATGGATTTGATAATAAAAAATTACTAATTTTTACAGAATCAAATAAATTGCAGAATTACCTTAAAGAGATTGACTATAGTGATAAAAATTTATTAATAATGACCTCTGGTAATCTAGATGGTGTTAATTTAGGAGAATTTGCAAAAGAAATTATTGATAAATAGATCAATTATGCTTTGGAAAATATTATTTATTTAATCCTAGTACATAATTTTTACCTATTTATTTATAATTAATGTAATACTATTAACATTTTTTAATATTTTTGAGAACTTATCAAATTTTTTGCTTAAATAATAACAAATACAGACAATAGATAAGCGATTATTAACAATAATTTTAATTTTATAGATAAATGTGAAATATTAAGCTTACTTAATTTATATATTACCAAAGAAAAACTATTTCACACTCGTCTTAAATATAGTTACACTCAATGAGTACCAATAATCAAACCGAATTATCGGAATTAATTGATGGAATACGAGCTAATAAACGCAAAAGTCAAAAGCGTTTATATGAGAAGTATTTTGGTCTTATGATGAGTATCTCGATGAGATACTGTGGTAACTGGGATGAAGCTAGTGAGGTTGTTAATAGTGGGTTTTTAAAAGTTTTCCTTAAGATTGATAAATATTCAGGAAAAGGCTCATTTGAAGGATGGATGAAACGTATTATTGTAAATACTGCTCTAGACCATATAAAAAGCTTAAAGCTAGAATCTGTTGAATTAAATGATAATAATATCTTTGAAAGTGATTTCTATTTTGAGAATGATGCTTTAAGTGATTTTAATGTAGAGGAGATATTAGATTATGTTCAGATGCTTCCCCCAATGACAAGAGCTGTTTTTAACATGAATATTATGGAAGGTATGAAACATAAGGAAATATCTGACAAACTAAATATTAGTGAAGGAACATCTCATTGGCATTTGCAGAATGCAAGAAAGATATTAAGAGGTAATATCGATAGACACAACTATTCTAAATAAATATATATATGGCTAATCCAAACATAGACAAATTAATTCAAGACAAGCTCAATGACTTGAATTGCGAATATAAGTCAGAGTACTGGACTAATATGGAAAAGGTGATAAATAGCTCTACATTATCTAATGTTGGAGCTACTGCTACTCAAGTAGCCTCTTCTTCTTTTTCTACGACTTTAATTGTTTCAATCAGTACTGTTGCTATTATAGTTGCAGGCTTCACTTATTACCTTCTAAACCTAGATTGCTTAACAAGTGATGATGACAATACAGTGGATACTAATGTAACTAGCGCTTCTATTAATATTATAAATACAGAAGATATTAAACAAATAGAACCTTCTGAATTTAATAATTCTAATAAATTAACCAAAGAGGTAATTAGTATTACTGATAACAATACTATAATACCTAGCAAAAAAGTTTCTATAGAAACTACAAGCAATAATATAGAATTAGTAATTGAAGAAACAGAGCTTTTCACCAAGAGTAATATTGATTTAATAGAAAACTCTGATGCAACTAGTAAAGATTGTGAAGAAGTTGATATAAATGATATAGTAGTTGATGAATTAAATACTGAAGATTTCAATAATCATCTTGAAAGTGATAAAGTAGAAACACATTTAATTCAAAATGCAGCAATCGTAAATATCGAACAAGATTCTAATACTAATCCTACTAAAGAAGTTAATACTCAATTAGTAAAGAAGGATAATAGTGAAGTTAAGAATGTTAAACCTATGAGAAACCCTTCGGGAAAAGTGTTTAAGAAGAAGGGTGGAATCTTCAAATGGTTATCTAGGAAAAAATAAAATTAAAAAGCTCACAATAATGTGAGCTTTTTTTTATATTTGCAATTACTAGTTAATAGACTACCCTATTATATAACTATTAAAAATGAAGTATATACCATTCAAAATACAAAGCTTTTTTATAATAATAATACTAGCCGCATTTACGTCATGCAATGGAGTTAATAGCGGCGAAACAAATAGAACAAGCAATAATCCAAAAAGTATACATCTTGCTATTACTAAAGCCCATGGCAGTACTGGTTATGAACAATATAAAAAATGGATATTGCACCACGATTCTGCTATCATTATATATGATCTATACGATTTATCATTAGATAGTGCGAGTAAAATTATAGATATTGTTGATGGAATAATAATAAGCGGTGGACCAGATGTTAACCCTAAACTTTATCATGAAGATAGCCTTTCCTATATATGTGAAGTCCCTGACAATTATCGCGATTCGTTAGAATTTCAATCAATATTTTTAGCTTATAGCAAACAACTACCTATATTGGGAATCTGCAGAGGACAACAAATTCTGAATGTATTTTTTGGAGGTAGCCTAATTGCTGATATACCAACGATGCATGGAACCAAAGTAATACATCGTATAGATACAGGAGCAATTCATCAAATTATTGTACAAACAGAAGATATTCTATTGGGATCAAATATTTATGATACAATTCTTGTAAATTCATATCATCATCAAGCAATAAATAGATTAGCAAAATCTTTTGTAGTAAATGCTATCTCAACAGATAGTATAGTAGAATCTGTAATTTTAAAAGATACTATATACTATCCAAGTTTTTTCTTAGGAGTTCAGTTTCACCCAGAACATATGATTGATACTGACATTTCGAATTCAATAGCTAAAAATTTTATAGCATCTTTAAAAAAACAATCTCAAAAAAATAATTAAAATGACAAAGTGGTCTTTATCGTACGAAATGCTCAGAGTAGTAATACGACAGTTCTTCCAAAATTTTTATAGGAAAATTGAAAGTGATGGATTGGAAAATATTCCTGATAATAAGCCTACTATTTTTGCGGCCAATCACCAGAATGCGCTGATGGATCCTTGGGGGATTTTATTTACTAGTAAGCAACAAACAGTATTTCTAACTAGAGCAGATATTTTTAATAATCCAATATTATTAAAAATATTTACATTCTTCAAAATGTTGCCTATTTATAGAATTAGAGATGGAAAAGAGAGCCTTAAGAAAAATGAAGAAATATTTAATAAAAGTATTGAGATATTAGAAGCAAATATGTCTTTAGGATTATTTCCTGAAGCAACCCATACTAATAAACGTCACCTGCGACCATTAAAAAAAGCTGTTCCAAGAATTGCTTTTCAAGCTGAAATAAATAATAACTATGAACTGGATTTAACTATAATTCCAGTTGGCATATACTATGATGACTATGTTCACTCGAATTCAAATTTGTTTGTTAACTATGGTAAACCAATTAAAATTAAGCAATTTAAAAAAGAATTTGAAGAAAATGAGCAAAAAGGATTTAACGCTCTGAAGGTGAAATTAGAAGAAGAAATTAAGCCTTTAATAATTCATGAGCCTGATATGCAGCATTACGATTTATATGAAGGTATTAGAACGTATTATAGAAATACAATGCTTCAAAAGCTCAATCTCAAATCGAATTTACTTAAGAACCGATTTAAGGCTGACAAAGTAACTGTTGATCGTTTAAAAAATTACTTTATTGATCAAGATAATAGTATAAGTAACTTAGACACAGCATTTAATCAGTTTAATACTTTTTGTAATAAAAAAGGAATTAGTACAATTGATACTAAAAAACCAATCTCTTTTATCAGCATAATATATAATTCTTTGCTATTCCTGCTTGGTTTGCCAATATTTATTTTTGCTTTTATTAATAATGCTATTTACTACAAACTACTAATGAAGTTTCTTGTAAGTATAAAAGACAAGCAATTTCATACTTCCATAAAGTCGGTAGTTACTCTATTACTAACATTTGTAATATATCCTATACAAGCTGCTATTTTGTGGGCAATTAGTGGAAATGGACAATGGGCACTCGTTTATCTAGTCTTATTACCATTAACAGCTTTATTTGCTAATAAATACCGTTATAAATTTAATGATTTTAAAAATAAACTAATTTTCTGGAAATTAATAAAATCGAAAGATTATAAGGAATATACAGCAAAGAAAGGTAATATGGATAAGATACTTATTAAGGTAATGAGTTAGTAGCTATCGTTTCTTTTGCTTTTTCTTAGCTTTTTCTGATTTAATACCACTAACTTCTTTCTCCTTCTTTACTTTTTTCTTAATCTGTTTTTCTTCTTTTTGAGGAGCAGTTGCAGCAACTTCTATTGGCTTATTAATGGTATCAGCTTTAATTTCGCACATACAACGAAATGTAATCCAATCAGTTGTCTTTTCAAAAGCCATATAGCTAACATCGCCTATTCCTGCCTCATCAATCCAATTGAAACCAATAGTAATTATACCACCTTTAAGATACTCTGCTGCATTTTCTGATTCATAACAAAATCTTTTACCTTTTTTAGTATTATAAGGGCTTGCCAAATTACTAATTACAGGATTTCTTTTTATAGTTTTAATCTTAACCACATCTTCAAAAAATATGCCCATAGCCTTCTCCCATTCTTTTCTTTCTATAACCCTATAAACAAAATTAATGGGAAACTTTTTTCTTTGGTTTAAAGTTTTGCATTGTATAGCATAATTCAACTTAACTTTATCTGTACGCCATTTGCAATACTCTTTTATTTGTCGAGGATTAATATTTACCATTGGATAATGATAGAAATTAGACCTAGTAAGTCTATGATCAACTTCGTATATGTGTTTATCATTACCAACAGTTTTCCAAATTCTAGTAAGCATATCTTTATAGTAAATACTATCCATTGGTAAAGAAGCATATACTTGCTTAAGATCCTCAGCATTTAAACCAAATATTGGAAGCTTATGTAATGTGTCGCGTAATCCTGGAGAATAAGAACGACGTATATCTGCTAAAAACTCTAAATAATCATATACTTTTATTGGCTGTTTATCAATATATAAACTATCTGATAAAGGTATAGTTCCATAAGGCAAATTATGGAACTCCACTTTTCTTCTATTTGGATTAGGAGCAAAGCCAAACAGAATAATTACAAATATTATTAACAGTCTATATAACAAAGGTCTATATTTTAATAAATCTAGGAACTTTTATACGCACAAATTACTAAAAGGTTATATCAATTTAATTACTTTTGTTGGTATGATAAAAGACGCAATAATTATAACAGGCACTAGTTCTGGAATCGGTTTAGGATTAACAAAATATTATCTAGAAAAAAGATATAAAGTTATTGGCCTTGCTCGCAGAAATCCTAAAGAACTATCATCATATAATAACTATTCCCATATTAGTATGGATATTACTGACCCAATTGCAATTAGTAAAGCTTTTGACAAACTTCTTAAAGAGATAATTAGTATAAAGCTTATGGTTTTAAACGCTGGTGTTCTGGGCGGTATAGATAGATTAGAGAATATTAGTATTGAAGACTCGAAGAATGTATTGGAGACAAACCTATGGGCGAATAAATCAATAATAGATAAATTAATTCTGTCTAAAACTAATCTTAAACAAGTTATAGCAATCTCGAGTGGTGCCTCTAAAAATGGCTCTGCAGGTTGGGGCCCTTATAGTATATCAAAGGCTGCATTGAATATATTAATTAATACATACTCCAAAGAAAACCCTGAAATACATTTTAGCAGTATAGCTCCAGGGCTTGTGGATACAGCAATGCAAGAACATATTACTAGTCTGGATAATAATGATAATTTTGAATCAATAAATAGAATTCAAGCAGCAAAAGGAACAAGTGATATGCCTTTGCCATCGGCAATTGCAAAAGACCTTGCAATAATGTTTGAAAAAATATACACTAATGAAATATCAGGAGAATTTTTTGATATAAGAAATTACTAATCAACCTTAAACATTGGGCATAACTCCTGGTATATCATATAATTGATATCATCGTAGCATACAAAAGTTACATTAAGATTATATTTTCCTTCGTTTAAGAATTTAGTGACAGTTTCGATAGCCACATGTGCTGCATCTATCTTAGGCATACCATATACACCTGTAGAGATATTAGGAAAAGCAATAGATTTACAATTGTTCTCAACAGCCAATAATAGTGAATTCCTATATGCAGATCTTAATAATTCTATTTCGTCATCGTTTCCACCATTCCACACAGGACCAACAGCATGAATAACAAATGAAGAAGGTAGATTATATGCTTTTGTAATCTTAGCTTCGCCTACGGCACAACCACCAAGACTTAATGATTCTTTTAATAAATTTGAGCCAGCAGCTTTATTAATTGCTCCATCAACACCACCACCTCCTTTTAGTTGAGGATTAGCAGCATTTACAATAGCATCAACTTTTAATTTCGTAATATCTCCCTTAATTGTATTTTTCATAATTTATTAATTCCCTTAGAATTATATCTCATTTGCAAAAATATAATATTTTATTATATCTAATTCATATTTATAGAAAAACCACTATAATAATTTTAGTAAATTTGTTTTTAAATAATACAACCTTTTATATTGAAAAATAAGCTTTACATAGCACTACCACTACTCGACGAACTTGAAAATATTGATCTTATATTCAATAGTTTAAGAATGCAAACATATACTAATTTTGTATTAGTAGTTTGTGTTAATCAACCTGATGATTGGTGGAATGACAGCACCAAAATAGAAATCTGCAAGCGTAATATCAAAAGTATTAATATAATAAATAAGTATTCCATAGATTATAATATCGAGACTCATATTATAGATAAAAGCAGTAAAGGCAATGGATGGCAGGCTAAAAAAATAGGTGTTGGTTGGGCTCGTAAAACCATAATAGATAAGATAGGAACTATTGCCAAAGATGAAGATATAATAATAAGCCTTGATGGAGACACTTACTATCATGAACGATATTTTGAAGCAATAGTTGAGAGTCTTGCTAACAATAAAGATATTGATATAATATCTATACCATACTATCATCCGCTAAATGATGATGATAAAGCAAATAGGGCAATTCTCCGCTATGAAATATATATGCGTTACTATTTTCTAAATTTAATACGTATAAAAAGCCCTTATGCATTCTCTGCATTGGGGTCTGCCATAGCTTTTAAACAAAAAGCCATTAAAAAGATAGGTGGTTTTACACCTAAAAAAAGTGGTGAGGATTTTTACTTTATTCAAAAAATGATTAAGCATAAACCCATTGGAAATTGGCTTGATGAGAAAGTTTATCCTGCTGCAAGATTTTCGAATAGAGTATTTTTTGGTACAGGACCGGCAATGATAAGAGGCAATGCTGATAATTGGGATTCTTATCCGCTATACCCTATTTTTCTATTTAATAAAGTCCAAGAATTTTATAATTTAATTCCTCAGCTTTATTCGAAAAATATAGATACGCCAATTGATTCTTTCTGGAATAGCAAAGAATCTAAAGATACAATTTTTGAAAAACTAAGAAAGAATAATAAGGATCTAAAGCATTTTACTAAAGCTATTTATGATTACTTTGATGCTTTACGAACATTACAGTTTCTTAAGTCTAATTACACTAGCAATAAAGAGGAAGAAAATCTTATGGAATTTCTTAGAACTGATTTTGCCAAAGGAATTGATGATAAACTCCTAATAAATTTAGACTTTAAGGATTCATCTTTACATCAATTGAATGCAATAAGAGATTATCTTTGTAATATTGAAGATAAATATAGAAAACAAATTTCTAATTTCTAATTATGGAAAACAAACTTATTACAATACTAGGAACCACGGCAACTGGCAAGACCAAATTAGCAGCAAGCCTTGCAGCTATTATAGGTGGTGAGATAATAAGTGCCGATTCGAGACAAGTTTATAGAGGAATGGATATTGGATCAGGAAAGGATATTACGGAATTTAATATAAATGGAATTGAAATTCCATATCATTTAATTGATATTGTGGACCCTGGTTATGAGTATAATGTTTATGAATATCAAAATGATTTTTTTAAAGCATATAAACAAATTATTGAGAATAATAATATTGCAATTATAGCTGGAGGAACAGGAATGTATATAGAATCTGTACTTAAAGGCTACCGAATGGCTAAGGTAAATACTAATGAAGCATTACGATTGCAACTGCATAAGAAAACTGATAAAGAACTTCAAGAGATTCTTTTTGAACGAAGAGTTCCGCATAATACAACAGATTTAAACGATAGAGAAAGAGCTTATAGAGCCATTGAAATAGAAGAATACTACAAAAAACATCCAGAATTACTTATTGATGTTCCTAAGATTGAATCCATAAACTATGGAATAAGATACGATCGCCAAGAAATAAGAAACAGAATTACAGACAGATTAGATCAAAGACTTAATGAAGGCATGATCTCTGAAGTAGAGAATCTTATAAATAATGGATTAGAACCAAATAAGCTAAAGTTCTACGGACTAGAATATAAGTTTATTACTCAATATGTTATGAAAGAAATTGAGTATGGCGAGATGTTTTCTGGGCTTAATACCGCTATTCATCAATTTGCTAAACGTCAAGAAACATGGTGGCGCAGAATGGAGAAAAATGGTACTAAAATAATTTGGATAAATGGTGACATATCTCTGGAAGAAAAACTGGCATTTATTATTGGAAATTTAAAATAGTCTCAATTATTTACTATTTAAATTTCTTAGTATAAAAATGGCAATATGGTCTTCCAGTAGTTTTCTCATAATATTTTTGATGTTTTTTCTCTGCTTGCCAAAACCTCTCTGAATCGTGAACCTCGGTGACCACTTCTACCCCATTATTTTCAAGTATTTCAATCAATTTAAGTATTGTTTCTTTCTGTTGTGAATTAATACAGAAAACAGCTGATTTGTACTGCTCACCAATATCAGGTCCTTGCCTATTTACTTGAGCAGGATCATGAATTTCAAAAAACAGTTTTGCTAACTCTTCATAAGATATTATATTCTCATCAAACTCAACTTTCAAGGCCTCAATATGACCTGTACCGCCAGCACAAACCTGCTCATAGCTTGGGTTTCTTATACTTCCGCCAATATATCCAACTTGTGTAGATAATACACCTTTCTTTTTCTGAAAATAATATTCCATACCCCAAAAGCATCCGCCAGCAAATATTGCTGTAGTCATTTTACTATAATTTACACCCATAACATTAACCTTTATTGGATTAAAACTTAAACTCAATGAATTTACACAATGACGTATATCTTTATCAGTATATTGTTCGCCATTAAAAACATGACCTAAGTGAGCACCACATTGAGCACATAATATTTCAGTACGACTACCATCGGCATCAGTTTTTCTTTCTACCGCACCTTCTATTTCATCATCGAAACTAGGCCAACCACAATGAGAATCAAATTTATCTTCAGAATTATATAAAGGAGCATCACATTGCTTACATGCGTATACTCCTTCCTCTTTGCTATGTACATACCTACCCGTAAATGGAGCTTCCGTACCTTTATTAAGTATTACAAACCGCTCTTGTTCAGTCAATTTATTATATTCCTTTTTGTCTTGTGCACTCATTTTTATGTTATTTAGAAATACTAATGATAGAACAAAAATAACTATTATTTTATTCATTTTTATAGCTTAAAATAAGAACTTATAGAAAATTATAGCATATAACTTTATTGTCTTTATTATAAGAACAAAGCTATACCATTGATAACGAAAAAAAGTGAAAATAATGCAATAATTATCAGAGCAATAAAAATAGTAATTATTTATTACGTGCTTTACTTACTGATATTCTTTTAGCACCTTCGAATGCAATAATAAAAGCATCGCTTGAACCATTTTGTTTGATAATAGAACGCTCCTGTGCTGCAGCTTCGTATGTGTCAAAGGATCTACTTGTATAAATAATTAAACCACTTGCTCTTGTATAATAGTCGAGTCCATTAGGGCTCAATGATTTCAAGCTTTGAAGCTGATCTCCTTTTCTAACACTCCTAAAGGCTCCTATTTGGACTTTATATACAATTTTTGTACTTTCAACTATATTATTACTGGTTTCGTCACTAATTTTTACTGTATTATTAGTTGAAGATGTTTGTTCTGTATTACTACTCGTATTATTACCTACTTTATTAGTAGCTTGTTTATCACTTGCTTTATTTGCAGCTTGCTTATTCGTAGTAGTTTTATTACTAGCAACAGTAGTTGTAGTAGCTACAATTGTTCTTGCTTTAGTAATACTAATACGTTCACCTTTCTTAAATGCTACTATAAATGCATCACTTATTCCTATTTTTCTCATATTATTTCTTGATGCAACTGCATCACTCTCATTATTATAAGTGCCTGAGAAGTATCTATAATAACCTTTAGGTGTTCTATTATAAAACAGATCTTGAATATTAAATAATCGAGAAGAAGTTCTTAAACCACCATAAACACCTATTTGAACACTATAGATTACATTATCGTCATTATATAATTCAGTATTAGCAATGCTTAGGCCTGTATTTTTAGGAGTATTAGACTCCGCCATTTTTTGTTTTTCAACAGAAGCACCATAATTTGCAACACTCAAGTTATTACTTTTGCTAGCAAGTTTAGTATCTGTATAAGCATCTCCATTATCAATTATTCTACGAGCAGCAGCAACACTCATTCTTTGTCCGTTATAATAAGCAACTATAAATGCATCTCTATAACCCACCGAACGAATACTTAATTTTGCAATATTAGCATCATCATAATTAACAAATAGACCTGCTAAATATCTAGTATATGCAGAGTTAGATATTACTTCAGCGCAAACTGGCTTTATTCCTTTAAAAGTATTTTGTGGTATTTCTTTTTTAAATGCACCTATCTGAACTTTATAAATTAAGCCCATAGGATTTTTAGGATTTACTTTAATTTTTTTAGACTCAGTATAGAATTCTTCTTTAGATTCTTTTTTATCAGCAATATATACACCTACTATATCTGCTTTCCGTATCTTATATTCTGTAGTCTGTTTTGGTGTTAAATTATCTGTATTTACCAAATACAATTTATCCAGCTCAATACTTGCGATTGTAGTTTTAGCTGTTACTTCAATCTTATCTTTATTATTAATACTCTTAGAAGCATTGGTATTATTAGATTCTTTAGCAACTTCTATTTTATCAATAGCAATATTCTCTTTCTCATTATTAGCAATAATAGCTTCTGTTTTCAATAATTTCATTGCTTTACGTTGATTACTTATTGCTAACTCAGTATATTGTTTTGCTTGTTCTTCGAATTGCACCTGTACTTCTTCTGATATATCATTTTTTTCAGCTGATACATTACTACGATCTGCCAAAGCAAAATTTTGATCTGCAATTAGGAAAAATTCCTTAGCCTGATTTCTTATTAATTGATTTGTTGTACCATTATACATACGCATTATTACAACATTTGTACGTTGTATCTCATTTTCAGAAATAAGGCTATTAAGCTTTTCTGCAGTTGTTTTCATTGAATCTGAATACAATCTCAAATCTTCACTTAAGCTTATAACATTCTGTTTTGAAGACCCTTCAAGAGCATTAGAACTATCTAGTAGTTCAACAGATAATTGTAAATATCTTGTTGATTGCTTTTTCAAATCCCCTACTATATTCTTATCACTTATCATGCTAAAATCTTCTTTTTCAGAATTATGGTCTTTAATATATTTGACCAAATATAGTTCACCACCTTCAATGATTCCTCTCTGCTTCTTAAGTTTTGCAATTCTTTTATCAAACTTAACATCCTTAAATCCCTCAAGAATACTAATTTCTTCATCAATAAGTACTCTTTTTTTAATAATGAGCATATGCTTTGCTTGAGCAACCTGTATATCATTAACATATATTAGGTCTGTTGAGTTACCATAATAATAGTCCTTTACCACATCGTTATTATACACATTATTAAGGATGTAATTACTGCTAACAATTTTGTCATCCTTATCAATAGTTGCATCAGCTAGAAAAATATCGTCATCAAAACTTACATTTTTAACTAAGTCTATTTCTGCAATTATACTAGTATCCTGTACCGCAATTGAGCTACTTCCTTCAATATAAGTACTTATTGCGTTAAACTCTTTTATTATATTACCATTCTTATCAATTACTATTCTCTCATTTGTTATCTCTGTATCTTTAGCAATAATTTCCTCATCAATAATTAATATACTATCATTGAGTAATTCAAGTTCTATATTAACATTTTCTCTTTTCTTTTTGGAAATTTCCAAACTCAATTCATTTTCTAGTTTATCTTGTTTCTGAATTATTTCTGACTTTTCGTTTAAAATTTCATCTTTAGAAATCTCAAGTTCAATTTTGTTCTCTTTAGCTATATAAAACTCTTCAGAAATTTCATTTTGGTATTCTTCCAAAGGTGTCTTTTTATTTTCACTATCAATAACTGCAGCATAACTATCCATACTAATAGAAAGAAAATTATTTGCAGTAATATAATTCCGGTTTTCTTTAAACTCCTTTTTAATGCAAATTATATTGCTATCAACCTGTTTATTGCCTTCATATAATAATCTTGAGTACATTGCCCCAGCAATTGCTTTACGTTGTACTGCAATAAGTTGCTTGTTTTTATCTTCTAAACTTACTATTAATCCTGCTTTTTCCTTCGGATTATCTGTATTTTCAATTTTTTCTTCTACATTCTTAATATCAATCTTTACATCTTCAGAAATATCAAAATTTACTTTTGCTAACTGTACACTCTTAGATAGTTTCTGCTTGTTCTCTTTATTTTCTTCGCTTAATTCATTAATTTTATCAATAGCAGGTGCTAAGTATTTACTACTAACAGCAATCATTGATTCATCAGTAAATTCTGGAATATAAATAGAATCTTGTTTTATAGCAATAATTACAGCTTTATTCTGCATTAGCTCTAATTTGCGAATATTTTCATTCAACTGTTTATCTTCACTATTATCTTCACTCTCTGAAACAACTTTCGCAAATTCAGAATTACTAACTTCTGGCACACTATCAAGCTCATTATAGTGTGCAATTACTACATCTTGAGAAGAATGAGTTTCTTTTTTATCAACAAGAGCCTTCTTCTCTTCATCAAGTAATGCTAGAGTTTCAAGATCTTTTTTCTTTTCCTGATCATTATCTCCATCTGCTATTTTTGTTAATTCTTCTACTATCTCCAAATTTATTGCCTGAAGTTTTTCTTCACTTAATTCATCAAATATAGAATTACTCTTAACTTCTAAATATTCTATTTGTACTTCTTCTACTTTTTGAACTACAGTTTTATTATAAGTTTCATAGCTTTTATCTTCATTATTAGCCAAATACTCTTCATTTTGAATTTTTATTTCTTCCAAAACTTCAATATTCTTATTATTCTCTTTCTGAATATTCTCTCCTTCTTCTACTTTCTCAATAGCAAAACTAGTCGCCACCTTATAGCTTTTCACCTCTTTATAAAGATTCTTTGCTACTATAATTTCTTCAGGAGTAGCATTTTCTTCTGTCTTTTCGATCGATGCCATTATTTCATTAGCCTCATCTAACTTCTCCTTATTATTTTTGTGCTCTACTACTGCAACAGTCTTAAGTTTATTAATTTTATTATTATTGAGATCAATTGCAACTTCTATACTATCGCTTTTAGATTCAAGTATTACAGTATTAGTTGCAATCAATTTTTCATTCACTTCAATATTAGAGCTACTTTCACTATCAGAACTACTATCTTTTCTTGCGATACTAGTGTTTACACCAACACCTACAGCAACTCCAACTCCTTTATTTACACCATCAGCACTATTGCTTTTATTGGAAATACTATTATCTTTCTTAGTATTATTAGCGACCTTAGTACTTTTATCAGATTCTTTTTTAGAATTTGATGCCTCAGCTATTAGCTCCGAATTATCCGTATTACTTATAGTTAATATGGAGTCTTTATTCACATTATCTTGCAATTCTATTTTTGAATTGGCTTTATTATTATTATCAGCAATGCTTTTATTTACAGATAATTCAATATTATTATTATTTGAATCAGAACTTAAACTCACTTTAGCATTTGAGCTTTTATTTACTGTACTATCGTCTTTATTATCTGCCTTATTTAATTCTAATTTTACTTCTGAGTTTCCCTCAGAATTACCATTAGCATTATTAGACGCTAATATTTCATTAGAATTATTTGCTAAATAATAATCATCTAACCTATGTTTTTCTACTAATATATTACTATCAATCATAGCAATTTCGGAAACAGTAACAGTAGAGTCATCTATATAACTACTAGATTTCATATAAGATTTTATTAAATCTTCGACATCAGCAATAATACTTTCCTCTTCGTTGGCCTCCTTATTAAGGTTATTATATTCTAATACATTACTAATATTTTTATTCTTCTTTTTTTCTAAATCGGATTCTGTTAAAGCAATTAATTCCGTATACTCCTGCCTTTCTTCAGCATCAGTAGTTTTACTAAGCTCTTCATTATACATTAATAACTCCTGCCTCAAATCTTTAATTTCTATCAATAATAGTTTACCTTTAAGGTGGTATGTTTTTGATACACTACGCTTTGCAACTACCATTGCTCGCTGCAGAGAGGTTACCTGCATTACATAATCAGCAACTTTTTCGTTTCGCTTGTTTATATCATTTACATGCTGAAATGCCAATGCAACAGAATCTTTATTGTCACTATTTGTATATTTGTATATATTCTCTGTTTCAGCAAGAATTGCATTAGCATCAGCTATCATCTCAGTAATCTTTTTATCTAATTTTCCTACAATTTCAGTAGAAAGTTCAATCGTTTTTTGATGCTTTTTCAATTCCTCTATGGATTTCTCATCACCTTTTTCTGCTATTTGTTTTGCCAAAACCTTACTCTCATCTATTATTTTTATAAAATTAGTTTTCTTCTTTTGCAACTCAACTATTTTATAATTAAGTTTTTTATATGAGCTATAGCTAGAATCTATTATTGTTTCAAAATCCTCTTTATCAGTTAATTGGATAATTTCATTACTATTAGTAGCAACTTCTGGTTCTTCAGTAGATTCCTTAATAGGAATCTTCTTTTTATAATCATCTACATTTATATTAGTTTTGAGCTCAGCAATATCTTTCAACAATTTTACAATATCCGTTGCATCTCCTTTATCACGAAAAGCTTTAGCAAAATCTTGTTCGTTAGCCTCATAGTTAAGCCCAATATGATATACATATATTTCGCCACTAATACTTTTTCTATCTGATGAGAAATACGCCATAGCACCACTAGTATCAGGCACATAAAATACATCATTGAAAGGAGTATTTGTAGGAAAGTTCATATTCTTACAATCATTCCAAGAGAGCTTACTTACATTAAATGTAGTTTTAAAAACATCATAGCCACCTATACTAGTATGACCTTTTGAGCTAAAGTATAAAGTACTGCCATCCTTTGTTATATATGGGTATGCATCGTCGTAAGGTGTATTAATCTGAGCGCCTAAATTTTCGGGCTCACCCCAGTCTCCACTAGCCATCAGCTCAGACTTATATATATCCAAACCCATTTCGGCCTTATCACCATAACTTGCAAAGTATAATACATTATCATTAGGCAGATACACCCCAAAACTAGGAGAAGAGTGCTTCTTATCGTATTTTGTTTTCAATACCGTGGGAACAGCTATAACTCTACCAAAGGATTCTTTAAAATTATAGCTCTTATAAAACGTTTCACTTCTTACTAATTGTTTTTCAATAACATACAGAAGTTTTATATGTGATAATAATAAAATTCCATTTTTACATTCCTTAATTCGCTTATCAATATCGAAACTCTTAACATTACGTTTTTTAGCTAAATTTTTATAATTAGTATAAGATGTCTGAGCATCAGAAAATCTATAATTTTGATGATATGCTCTTCCCAAATAGTAATGAACTCTATTATCTTCTATAGATAAGTCAATAGCATCAACAAAATATTTTATTGGCCGAGTTTTATTATCAGGCTCACTATACATCATACATACTCCTAGGCGAAAGTTGTAATCAGCATTCTCGGAGTTATTACTTCTCAATGTTTGATAATATGGGTATGCAGCTTTAAAGTTATTCTTTTCAAATAGCTTATTAGCTTCTTTAATGTAGTCATCAACATCAGAGTGATTTTGAGCAACGACATTAAATTGCAAAAGAAAAATAAACAATATGTAAAATATATGCTTTATCAAAAAACTATCTTTAGTTAAAACTCTGTTATAGTATAGTATTTACTACATCAAAACTATGATTTTTATACTTATAATTAACAATTTTGTTACATTAAAAAAGCACTAAATGTTTTTAATAACAATTTAGTGCTTTTTTTACAGCTATATTTTGAATAATATATGTATAAAAACCTAACAAACAATGTTTAACAGAGTTTATCTATTATACAAAATCATTAAGTTTATATATAATAATTAATCATCAAAATTGAACTCTCCATCTTCTACGGCTTGTTCTATGCTCTTATTATACATTTTCATGGCTCTCCAGCTCATTCCCATGCTTGAAAATCCACCATCATGGTATAAATTCTGCATGGTAACTTTTCTTGTGAGGTCAGAAAACATAACTATTGTATAATCAGCACATTCATCAGCACTAGCATTTCCTAATGGCGACATTCTTTCTGTAAAATCAATTAAAGAATCCATTCCTTTAATTCCTTTACCAGCAGTAGTCCTGGTAGGCGATTGAGAAATAGTATTCACTCTAATCTTCTTATCACGTCCGTAGATATAACCAAAGCTACGAGCAATAGATTCAAGCATTGCTTTTGCTTCTGCCATGTCGTTATATCCAAATAATGTACGTTGAGCAGCAACATATGATAAAGCCACAACAGAACCATATTCATTCATCGCATCAAGTTTACGCGATACTTGAAGCATCTTATGGAAGGATATTGCTGATATATCTATAGTTTTCTGAAAGAAATCGTAATTTAGGTCATCATAATTCTTTCCTTTACGCACATTCATCGACATACCTATGGAATGTAATATAAAATCAATCTTTCCACCCAATATCTCTACTGATTTTGAAATTACCATTTCTAAATCTTCAACACTTGTAGCATCAGCAACAATAATTTCTGAACCTGTTTTCTCTGCTAATTCATTTATTTCTCCAAAACGGAGAGCCAAAGGTGTATTAGATAAAGTAAATATTGCTCCTTCTTCGTGAGCCTTTTCAGCTGTTTTCCATGCAATAGAATCTTTATCTAAAGCTCCGAAAATAATTCCTTTTTTCCCTTTTAATAAATTGTATGACATAATAATTATTTCATGTTAATATTCTTACTATCAAATTTTTAATAGTTTTTTTTACAAAAAATGATTTTCTCTTACTGTATTATTTGTATAATCTACTTCTAACTGTATATAGTTAATAGACTATTTATATTTTGGATAATCGATGGTTTTTATAAGATTAGCTTCTTTATCATAAAATGACCACTCGCCCACTCTATCTCCTTCTATCATATTTCCTTCGTAGAACTTAATTCCATTGCTATACCAAACAGTATAAATTCCACTTTCTTTACCAACTTTATAAGTTCCTTGTGCAATTAAAGCTCCTTTTTCTTCATAGCCTTTCCAAATCCCATGGCGTAGTGTATCATACATTGGACCTTCTAGCCATAAATTACCATTTCGATAATATTGCCATTCGTAATGCATTTCATTATCATTGGCCTTATAACCATACACCAACCTAATACTACCATCATCATACTTTGACTTTATAATAGTATCACTCCATTCTTTAAACGCAGTATTTCTATCATCTTCAGTTAGTTTCTTGCTTGAAGTATCACAAGAAACAATTGCTAATGACAGAAAAATCGAAAAAATAAAACCTTTTATTATTGTATTCATAAAAAATTAATTCTACTTTAAAATTCAATAATGTGCAATATTAATGTCTGCTTTCGAAATCATATTTAGCATTAAGTCTAGTAACTACATCTCCAGTAATGTCCAACTTAGGGTCAGCAGATAATAAACCGCTCATTGAACCGTAGTTTAATATCAATGTATAGTTCTTCTCTAATCTATAATTATTAAGAAATGAAATGATTGTATCTGTAACTTCAGAACTAATGGCTTGACGCTGCATAGAACTTTGTTGTCCCAAATTCTGCTCCATTTCCATTAAACCTTGCTGCTCTTTTTGCAATCTAGCTTCTGTATCTTGTTGCTGCTTAAGAGTTAGCATGCCAGCTTTTGCCTGCTCAATATAATTATCATAATCTTCTTTTAACTTACGAGCCTTATATTCATATTTCTTTTGAATTTTAGTTTCAAATGCTTGAATCTTCATACTAGCATCTTGATAAAACTTATATTTAGTCATTAAACTATCTGTATTCACATAAGCAATAGAAATCCCAGAAGACGTTGCTGTGCTTTGAGTAGCAACATCAGCTTGAGCTACAGGTATCTCTTCAATACTCTTTTGTGTTTCTACATTATCAGATTTAGCATCTCCTTCAACAGGTTGATTACACGACTGAAACATAAATAATGATGTACTAATTGCTGCAATAGCTACTACTTTTGTTAATTTCATAATTGTTTATTTATTATAATTTATACCTTTTAGATATTCTATTAATATTTGAATTGGCAAATATATGAAAGATATAAGAACTATTACCCGAAAATAATAAGATTTTTATTCAGTTATTCACATGATAGTTTTAATTATATGACTGATTATCTTGGTTTTAATTAATATTATTTGTTAATAAACCTATCTTTAATAAAAAAACTGTGCTAAAACAAAAATAAATCTCCATAGAATACAATTATTCATATTTTTGCAGTAATATATTATATAACGTATTAAGAAGATACGTTGGAAACTAAGCATTTTAATAATAATCAAGATTTAATCAAACAAGATTGATGGATACTACAGAAGCAAAGAATGACAAAGTGGAGAATGAAATTACAACTCCACAGGACACAACAACTGCAAAAGAAGCAGCTAAAGAAGAAACTAAAGCTACAGAAGTTGAAAAAACTACTATTAGCAATGATTCTAAAGTAGAAGAAATAATTGAAACTACAGAAGAAACTACTACCAAAAAGACTGAAAGTTCTGAAGAAGAAACTAAAGCTACGGAAGAAGAAGAAATTAAGGTAGATAAGCCAGAAGTAATTGAAGAGACTACTACTGAAGAGAATTCTAAGGTAGAAGAAAAACCTAAAGTTAAGGAAGATATTACTATCGAAGAGGCTGAAAATACTGAGGAAGAAATTAAGGTGGATAAGCCAGAAGTAAATGAAGAGGCTACTACTGAAGATGGTTCTAATGTAGAAGAAGAAACTGAAACTATTGAAGAAACTACTGTTGAAGAGCCTAAAAATTCAACTGAAGAAACTAGCATTGAAACTAGTAAGGCCAAAGAACATATAAATGATAAATCAGCCGTTAAAGACAATAACGTAACTAAAGTGGTTGATTATGAAAACCTCAGCATGGAAGAATTAGCAGCAGCTCTTACAGAGCTTGTTGGTACTGATAATATTGAAAGTATTAAAAGAGATGTTGGTAGTATTAAGTCTAATTTCATAAAAAAAATAAAGCAAATAAAGCAAGACCATTACGACAAGCATATTAGTAATGGTGGCACTGATGATGATTATAAAACTATAAAGTTTGATTATGAAGAAGTGTATCGCTCAGCATATAATATATATAAGGAGAAGCGCCGTATATATGTAGCTCAAATGGAACAAATGAAAGTAGAAAATCTTAAGAAAAAAAATGACCTTCTTGAGAATTTACGTAATATGATTAATTCAGACGAAAACCTTAATACTGTATATAAGGAATTTCAGAAACTGCAAGAAGAATGGAGAGAAATAGGTCTTGTAGCTCAAACTGAGGTTAAGAATCTTTGGGAAAATTATCACTTTTTAGTAGAGAAGTTCTTCGATAAAGTAAGGATTAACAAAGAGCTTATGATGATTGGATTAAACAAGAATCTTGAGCAAAAGATCATATTATGCGAGAAAGCAGAAGAGTTACTTCTTGAAAAATCTATTAATAAATCTTTCCTAACTCTTCAAGAGTACCATACAAAATGGAAAGAAGTTGGGCCAGTTCCTAACGAAAAAAATGATGAAATTTGGGAAAGATTTAAGAATGCCTCAGACAAAGTAAACGAAAGAAGACAAGAGCATTATGAAGAAATGCATAAGGAGCAGCTTCAGAATTTAGAACTCAAGACTTTTCTTTGCGAAAAGATAGAAGCTATGGTAGAAGTTCTTCCTGACGATATTAAAAATTGGAATAATGTAACTGATAGTATTAACGAAATATTTGCAAATTGGAAAAAACTTGGTCCTACGCCTAAAAAACAGAATGATGAAATTTGGATACGTTTTAAAAAATCAATGAATCTATTTTTTAATGAAAAGAAAGCCTTTTTCGGAAGTCTTAAAGACGAACAAATGAATAACTATCAACTTAAGCAAAACTTGGTAGAGCAGGCAAACACTATTAAGAATAGCGACGATTGGAAAAATGCTACTCAAAGTCTAATTAACCTTCAAAAGAAATGGAAAACCATTGGCCCTACTCCTAGAAAATATTCTAATGATATTTGGAAGGAGTTTAGAGCTGCTTGCGATCATTTCTTCAATACAAAGGATGAATTTTTCAAGAATATAAATGCTTCGGAAAAGGAAAATAAAGCATTAAAACTTGAACTTATTAAGAAATTTGAGAATCAAGAATTTACTGATGATAGTAAAGCTAGCTTAGAAATAATTAAGAATTATCAACGCGACTGGATAAATGTTGGAAGGGTTCCAATAAAGGATAAGAATAGTTTACAAGCTAAATTCCAGGAGGTTGTAGAAAAACACCTAAGTAATTTAAACATTGATAGATTTGAATTTCAGAATGCTACATTTAAAACTAAACTTGATGGAGCTGAAAACCCAAAAGATGCGGAACAAATGATTCAAAAAGAGATCAACTTCATTAAAGGAAAAGTTGACACAATAGTTAAGGATGTAACTTTATGGGAAAATAATATGACTTTCTTTAATAACTCTAAGAATGCTGACTTATTAAAAGCTGATTTTGAGAAAAAGATTGTTAAAGCGAAGAATGATATAAAATCTTTTAAAGCAAAACTTCGTCAATTTGATAAAATGAAACGTAATTTATAAGCTATAAATTAATAATAATAAAAAAAGGAGCTAATTAGCTCCTTTTTTATTATCTGATAGAATCAGATTTATTTTCTCTCATAAATTTCATAAGTAAAAGCAAAGCTCCCTTCCTTTTCTGGCTCCATATCAGTTTTTTCTACTAATTTCCATATCTCTAAATCAATATCAGGAAAAAATGTATCAGCATCAAAATCTTGATGAACACGAGTTATATAAAGCTTATTAGCAACGGTCATAAACTGCTTATAAATAGAACCACCACCCATAATAAAGTTCTCCTGAGA
This sequence comes from Bacteroidales bacterium, assembly GCA_029932765.1. Lineage (GTDB taxonomy): Bacteria > Bacteroidota > Bacteroidia > Bacteroidales > UBA1556 > UBA6267. Next base: position 75,212 of record JAOZPM010000001.1, read on the forward strand.
GGCATCCATCATTTCTATCGATTCCTCAATGGAATATGCCATTTCGCAACCTTCAATCTTTTCATCAGCCACATCAGTAAGTACTATATTCCTACGCTTTGGCAGGGGGCGAAAAGGTAAAGAAAAGAATGTGTTTTTTCCCATAACCACAGGATGACCTGATGTTATTCTTTTAAATCGCTTTAGGTCGTCAGAAATATGCCATAAAAGATTATTATCTTTTCCTATTGCATAATTTGATGCTATTGCTACTATTATCGATATTGGTTTCATTGCTGTGTTATTACGCTTGCCCAAAAATATCAATTTCATTGTTGTCCGCAAACTTGATAATTTTTTGCCTAAGCTGATTAAAAGCTATATTAATTCTTAATTCCTAATTCCCTCTTATATCGAAATAGCTCCTTTAATATGTGGATGCGACTCATACCCTTCTAATTTAAAATCCTCAAATTTAAAATCAAAGATATTCTTTACATCAGGATTAATTTTCAATATTGGGAGTTTATACGGCTCACGAGAAATCTGTAATTTTGATTGTTCAATATGATTTGTATAGATATGAGCATCGCCTAAAGTATGAACAAAAGTACCAGGCTTAAGACCTGTAACCTGAGCCACCATTTGCAATAATAAAGCATAAGAAGCTATATTGAAAGGTACGCCAAGAAAAATATCAGCACTACGCTGATACAACTGACAACTTAGTTTTCCGTCGGCAACATAAAATTGAAATAAAATATGACATGGAGGCAAATTCATATCATCAATAGCACCAACATTCCATGCACTTACTATATGTCTTCGTGAGTTAGGATTATTCTTTATACTTTCAATAACATTTGTAATCTGATCGATATTACCACCTTCATAATCAGGCCATGAGCGCCACTGATAACCATAAATAGGTCCTAGTTCACCATCATCATCAGCCCATTCATTCCATATCTTTACACCATTTTCTTGTAAATACTTTACATTAGTACTACCTTTCAAAAACCAAAGCAATTCATATATTATAGATTTCAAATGGAGTTTCTTAGTAGTTAAAACAGGAAATCCATCCGCTAAATTAAATCGCATTTGGTATCCAAAAGTGCTTATTGTTCCTGTTCCTGTTCTATCTTCTTTTTTTACACCATTTTTTACAACATGGTCTAATAATTCAATATATTGCTTCATTATTATATTTTGTTTCTAATTTTTTAGTATTAAATTTTATCTAATTCTTCTGGCTTATGCTCATGCTTGAATACCAATGCAAAAGCAATAGCTATTACCAACGAATATGCTGCAAAAGTAAACCATATTTCTTCCCACATAAGGTGTCCTTGTGCACTAGTAAAATATTCATCAATTAACATTCCACTTGCCCAACTTCCAAATATAGCTCCAAAACCATTGGTCATCATCATAAATAACCCTTGAGCACTTGCCCTTATTGAAGAGTCTGTTTGACTTTCTACAAATAGTGAGCCCGAAATATTGAAAAAATCAAAGGCCATTCCGTAAATTATGTTAGATGCTATAATCAAGACCAAACCTTCGGCAGGATTTCCAATACCAAATAATGCGAATCTTAAAACCCAAGCAACCATACTCATTAGCATTACTTTCTTAATTCCAAATCTTTTTAGAAAGAAAGGTATTGCTAGTATAAATAATGTTTCTGATATTTGCGATATAGACATTACAATAGCTGGATATTCTATTACCAATAAATCTTTATACTCAGGTATTTTTGCAAAATCATGTAAGAATGTATCTCCATACATATTTGTTAATTGCAATGACGCACCCAACAGCATTGAAAAGATAAAGAACATTGCCATTTTAGAATTCTTAAATAACTTAAAAGCATTTAAACCCAATACATCAATAAAAGACTTGCTCTGAGGATTGGGATTTACATCACATTTAGGCAATGTAAAAGCATATAAACCAAGCAATACCGAAGCTGCTGATGCTACATAAAACTGAGCAGCAGAAGTTTCTATTTTGAGAAGGCTCACTGTCCACATAGCTACAATAAAACCTATAGTACCATAAACTCTAATTGGTGGATATTTTGTAACAATATCCATATTTGCTTTATTAAGCGATGAATATGCTACAGTTATAGATAATGATATTGTAGGCATATAGAATATCATATTTAGCATCATTACCCAGAAAAAAGCTGTTGGAGAATCAACATTTGGAAGATAAAACAACATTGCTGCTCCAAACAAATGAAATATTCCAAGAAGTTTTTCTGCATTAATCCACCTATCGGCAATAATACCTGATATTGCAGGCATAAATAATGATGCAATACCCATGGTAGAAAATATAGCACCAAACTCAGCACCAGACCATGATTTATTTTGAAACCAGAAACTACCAACGGTAATTAGCCATGCTCCCCAGATAAAAAACTGGAGGAAATTCATTATTATTAATCGTAATTTTAAACTCATAAAATTTATTCTTTTTTTCTTAAATTAATCTCATCTCTAACTCTTGAGGCTTCCTCATAATTCTCTTCTTCAATAAGTTTGACTAAATAAGCTTCAAGTTCTGCCAATGTTAGTTCAATTTCATCATCACCTTCTTCTACATTAGTAGGTGCATCTTCATAATCAGCATCAGAAGTCATCGCTGTTTCGATAATAACTATATCTTCTGCATAAATAGGTACTTTAAATCTAACTGCCAAAGCAACAGCATCAGAGGTACGAGAGTCTATCTCTACCCTAGTTTTACCGTCATTTAATAATAAGTATGAATAGAATACACCTTCGCTAAATTTACTTATGCATACCTCTACTAATGCGATATTATAATTATCTAGCATGTTTTTAATCAAATCATGAGTCAATGGCCTACTAGGCGACATACCCTCCAATTCAAGAGCTATTGATTGAGCTTCTGAAGGTCCAATGATAATAGGAATTCGCTGATTTGTAGCCTCTACCTCAAGTATTAATGCAAATGAATTTGATTGCAGATTACTTGATGAAATACCTATTATTTTAAGTAATTGTTTCGACATAAAAAATTAATACTTATTTATTATTAAAGCCGCGTAAAATTACAAAAAAAACAATGTTAAAATAAATGAATTTTCCCTCAATAATAAAATTTATATTACCGACAAGGCAGGAATAAATAAGAATGTTAATATAATGAGTTTTACTTATCAGAAAATGAAATTATAAAAACAGTTATTGACACATTATTTCTAATTTAGATATTGAATAAATAAGCATACTTTTGCCCGCAAACTAATAAAATAATGAACGACTTTAAATACCAAACTGAGCAATTCGGTGATATACGCATATTGCGTTATCAAGTTCCTAATTTTGAGAACCTTGACTTAACAAAAAAGAGGCAACTTTTCTATCTGCACCAGGCTGCACTTTGGGGTAGAGATATTATCTACGACCAAAATTACAAGCATAATCTTGCAATTAGAAATACACTTGAAGCTATTCTTAAGACTTATGCCGGAGATAGAGAAACTACCGATTTTAGTAGTTTTGTTGTATATCTAAAGAAAGTATGGTTTAGCAACGGTATTCATCACCATTATTCAATGGATAAGTTTTATCCTGATTTTAGTAGTAAATATTGGGACCAACTTATCAATAATTCTAGTAATCTACCAAATATTGAAATAGATATTAAAGAGATTATTTTTAGTAATACTATTGACATTAAAAGAGTTAGCCTAGACGATGGTGTTGATTTATTAGAAGCATCAGCAAATAATTATTATGAAGGAGTAAGTCAGGCCGAAGCTGAAGAGTTTTACTCAAATATGGCTAAAAATGCAAGTTCGGAGCCAATAAGCTATGGCATGAACTCAAAGCTAATAAAAGAAAATGGCAAAATAAAAGAGCTCATCTGGAAAGTTGGAGGAATGTATTCTCCACAAATTGAAAAAATGGTTTATTGGCTTAAGAAAGCCCAACAGCATTGTGAAACTAAAATTCAAGAGAAGGCTTTTGGAAAACTAATTGAATATTATGAAACTGGAGACTTAGCAAAATTTGATGAATATAGCATACTATGGCTTAACGATACTGAATCTACAGTAGATGCAGTGCATGGTTTTATAGAGGTATATGGCGATTCATTGGGTAAGAAAGCAAGTTTTGAGAGCGTTGTATCAATAAGAGACATCGAAGCTAGTAAAAGAGCTAAAACTATTTCGGATAATGCGCAATGGTTTGAAGACAACAGTAGTACAAGCAAAAAATATAAGAAGGAGAAAATTAAAGGCGTTAGCGCTAAAGCCATAAATGTAGTTATAGAGTCAGGCGATTGCAGCCCATCTACACCTATTGGAATAAACTTACCTAATGCAGAATGGATTCGTGAAAAACATGGCTCAAAATCTGTTAGCATAAGCAATATTTTGGAAGCCTACGATAAAGCATCAAAAGACTCTGGGGCTTTACAGGAGTTCGCATATAGTGAAGATGAAGTTGAACTTTCTAAAAAATGGAGTAATCAAGCCTCTGCCCTTCATGTGGATCTACATGAGATAATAGGTCATGGCTCAGGCAAAATGGCTACTGGAGTTGGTGATCCATCTGATACACTTAAGAATTACGCTTCTACTCTTGAAGAGGCTCGTGCCGACTTAGTAGCCTTATATTTTGCTACCGATACAAAGTTAGAGGAACTTGGATTGCAAAGTTCGCATATGGTAGGCATTACAGAATATAATGGATATATACGCGGCGGATTGATGACTCAGTTGGTAAGAATTGAGCTTGGTAAAAATGTTGAAGAATCGCATATGCGTAATAGACAACTTATTGCAAAGTGGGTTTTTGAGAAAGGAAAAGATGATAATATTATTGAAAGAAAAACTAAAGATAATAAGACCTATTTTATTGTAAATGACCATAATAAGCTTCGTGAATTATTTGGTCAGTTATTAGCAGAAGTCCAAAGAATAAAATCAGAAGGTGATTATAATGCTGGTAAAAATCTAGTAGAAAATTATGGGGTAAAAATTAATTACGACCTCCATAAGGAAGTACTTGAAAGATGGAATAAACTAAATATTGCACCATACTCTGGATTTATACAACCACAATTAGAAGCCATATATTCTAACGATATTATTAGCGATGTAAAAATTAGTTATCCCGATAATTTTGGTAAACAGATGCTTTGGTATAAGGAAAACTTTTCGAGTTAAGAGTTGAGATTTAAGAGTTAAGATTTAAGAGTTAAGAGTTGAGATTTAAGAGTTAAGAGTTGAGATTTAAGAGTTAAGAGTTGAGATTTAAGAGTGAGAGTTAAGATTTAAGAGTTAAGAGTGTAGAATAATTAATACTAATTTAATAAATTCACATTCTTAATTCTCCTTTATTCTCCCTTAAGCAAAGTTGCAAAATCAGTACCAATTGAGATTGTATTTGTACCTCCTGCAAGATGATAATTAGCTCTAGTATACGAAATCTTGAATTTATAAACCTTTATACCAAAGCCAAAAGAAAAGCCCACAAGGCCAGTTTTACTGTATATTTTCATTTCTCGTTGGCGGCGATAATTATAACCCACTCGCACCATAAAGTTTCCTTTACCAGGCACAAACTCCACTCCCATTGCTAAATGACGCATAGCATTATCGCCAAAAGTAGCATACTTATTCTCTTCTTCTTTTTCTCCAGTAAAAGGATCAATACCTTCTTTAGAATCAGGATTTTCGTATTTCAGACTCCATTTATGCATATTATTTATTAAGAAAACTAGCCTAATTGGTGCATGCTCAAACTTCTTTGCAACACCAAGTTGTATATCAAAAGGTAGGGATTCTCTTTCTAAACCAGTATAAGTAGATATCTGCCTTCCCATATTCTTAAAAATTAGTGAACTAGAGAATTGGCTCTCAGTATCAAAATATGTAAGTGCAACATCTGCAGCTATTCCGTATGATTTATACTCTTCCAAGGATGAAAATATATTCTTAATATTGGCACCAATAACAAGCTTATCAGAAAGCGGTTTAGACCAACCAATAATAAAAGCAAAATCTGAAGCATTAAACTCACCAATGATTTGCCCCTCGGTATTAGTTTGATCAAATTTGCCATAGCTAGCAAACTGCATACTAGCAACGAAAGTCCCTACTTTATCAAAATTATATGCATAACTAACTATTCCTGAATTAATATCAGCAATAAAATCTATATAATCAATGGAGATATTATTATGCATTTCAGCATTAATAAGCGATGGGTTTGAATATGCTAATGAGATATCATTATCATATATTGGCAAAAAATTGGATCCTAAAGCTGTAATTCTTGACGAATTTGTTGCATTCAAAAAATTGTAAACAGAATTACCAGCCTGCTGACCAAATGAATAACTACTTGAATATATAATAGTTAATGCTATTAATACTATCCTTATTTGATGCTTATTTCCCAATTTTATATTCTTAATTTTATTATTATAAAACACAAACGCAAATTAACATTTTTTATTACATTCTTTAACAATAATCATATGATTTATTATAATTTATCATACATTTAAGATATCAAAAGAACTACATTTGCAATATGTGGATATTACAATCAATTGAGTGGACGATTTCTCCGGAATTATTTAGCATAGGGTTTATACATATTAGGTATTATGGACTATTATTTGCTATTGGTTTTATGACAGGATTTTATATTATTCAAAAATATTATAAAGATGCTGGACAAGACCCTCTAGAAGTTGATAATTTTCTTATATATACTATTTTAGGTGGAATAATTGGTGCTCGCTTGGGACATATGCTATTCTACGAGTTTGATTATTATATGGCCTATCCTTCTGAAATTCTGAAGGTTTGGCATGGTGGACTTGCTAGTCATGGTGGAGTTGCTGGTGTATTATTTTCTACATACTTATTTTCCAGGAAATACAAAAAACCTTATCTATGGATAACCGACAGACTTGCTATGCCTGCGGCTTTTATTGGTGGACTTATTAGACTTGGAAACCTTATGAATAGTGAGATATATGGTCCTGAAACAGATATGCCTTGGGGCTTTATATTTAGAATTAATGGCGAAGTGGTTGCCAAACACCCTACTCAACTATATGAGGCTTTTACTTATTTTGCAATAGCTATTTTTATATGGTTTGCTTATAAAAAAGAGAATGGAAAGATCCATTTTGGGAAACTTACTGGCTACTTTTTATCTCTAGTTTTTATTGCAAGATTTTTTATAGAATTCATAAAGAACAATCAAACAGCATTTGAAGAAAATATGCTATTAAATGTAGGTCAACTACTTAGTATTCCAATTATTGCAGTTGGTATATACTTAATTATATCTTCTAAAAATAGACCTAATTCACTCAAAGATACTCATGAATAGTAATATAGCAAAATATAATAAGACTATAGTAATTGCTGATGATGATGAGCTAAACATTGAACTTATTAGGATTATCTTGAAAAATATTGATGCTAATATAGTTACATTTGGAGACGGACAAGAAGTTATTGACTATATAATTACTAATAACAAAGCTAGTATCGTAATTTTGGATATTCAGATGCCTATTCTTGACGGCTTTGAAACATCATGCAAATTACATGAGATTGGTTATGAAGGTAAGATATTTGCAATTACAGCGCTAAATACAACTACCGAACTTGAGAAGTACAAAGAGTGCTATTTTGATGAAGTAATAGAGAAACCTATTAGAAGAGAAAACTTTCTTAAGCTGATAAATGAGGTAATTTAAAAAACCATTATAGAGCTATGGCTTTAGCAATAATGCTGTGAAAATACCTAAATAATTGCCTATAGCATAGCCCACAATTCCAATGGTAAGTCCACTGATAATCAATGATCTATTATTTAGAGCTCCAGCTATAACTGGTACAAATGGAGGCGAACATATCAGAGCTGTTGAAGTTATGATAGTAGTATCAGCATCTATTTTAAATATTTTGGAAAGTAATATATGCAGCAATAACGACAGAGTAATTGTAAAACTCACATAAAGAAAAATTGGAATTGCCTCCATAGAAAATTTCTCCATATCAGCCATAGAAGCTACCACAAGGCTAAAAACAAGAATTAAATACATACCCAATTCATATGTTTTGGGAGTACGTCGTAAAGTGGGAATAAAAGAAGATCCTATACCAATAGTGGTAATTGATAATATAATTATCATTACCTGATATTCTTTTGCGAATAACATACTTAAGCCAAAAGAAATAGCAAATATCAATATAGAAACTAGCAACATTCCCATCGTAGGAATAATATTATACGTTTTAAAGAAGTTAGTATAGTCTTCACTATTGGTAAAATCTACTCCAGGCTTAATAAAACTCGAATTATTTAAATAACCATAAGGAAGCCATTTCTTAAATATAACTTTACCAATAGTCATAAGGAATAACAGATATGCCCCAGAGTATATTAGATCAGAGGTATGCACCATTAGGTATTCATGCGAAGGTACATCAAGTGCTTCTTTAATTGATGCCAGATTTGGCGTTCCACCAGTATAAACTCCCACTAATAAACCGGCCATCTTCCAGGCGTCGTTAATAATGGGTTTAAATAAATAATAACCCAATAGTACAACAGTAATAATAGAAATGAGTCCCAATCCTAAAGAAATAAAGCTTTTTGGCGCCATACGTGTCCATGACGAAAAGTTTAAGCTAACCAACAACAAAGGCAAGGAAAGTAATATGGTGATATTTGTAAGGTTCTCCTGAATAGGTATGCTACTAGAATCTAAAATGCCAATATTTCCAAGAATTAAACCAATGATATAAACAACAACAACATTTCCAGCTTTTCGTATTAATAAAAAGTGACCAGCATAATGTATAACTAATGCAGGTACTACTAAATAAAACACGATTAATAATATATCTTTTAAATGTATATCCATTGATTATTATAATTCAAAGTTTGAACTTCAAATTTAATAATATTTTAGACTAATCTGAATTTAAGATTATATTTTTTTCATTTATTAATATTACATTTAATGAGTGATATAAGTATACTAGTATAAAGCATTTATGATGAGCAAATACTATTTTTTATTATTAGTACTCATGCATATTGCTTGGTTTAATAAAATACTTTATAATAAACATGGAGGATAATTCCTCAATAACTTTTCGCAAAACATGGCCTACCCTATGTTCATTGATCTTTGTATTCTCTAATTCTATATCCATAATAAACTGATTTTTAGGTTTTATTACTGATTTGTGGCTGGCCCTTACATCTTTATTCTTATATTTATATATATCTTCATTAATAGTATTAAGCAATCTATTGCGGACATTACTACTAATAACCGAATTAGCAGATTGATGAATATTACTACCCTTTATTTTATATTTTCTTTCTTTTAATAAATCATCATTCTCAGCTTTCTTATTCCTTATAAATAATCCATAGATAATAGCTTTTAGAGAGAATATATACTTTACTATTTGGTAAGTTCCAATTTCTATTTCATTAAACACTTTATTAATAGCAACATCCTCTGACGACTCATAATAAAGCTCACAACTTCCTTTATATTCCAAACCTTCCACTTTAAAAATACTATTGCCTAACTCATAAAATCGATCCGATAAACTTAAAACTGCTACACCCATAACTTAATTTACTTAATTTTTGTATTAATACCTAAAGAATTGCCAAGTCCAAAATAATGACTTAACAGATGCAAAACTACAACCTAAAACATAGTAATATCAAGCTTTTTAAGCGGTTTCTTTCTACTTAATTAATATTTTAAGCAGCTTAATAAGTACTTAATATTACTTAAGCTACTTATCTTATACTTAATTTTTACTTAATAATAATTAAGTAAAAACTTGCATTCAGTTAAGAAATGCTTTATATTTGCAAACTCGAATCACTGAATTTGAAGATTAAAGGCAATGACTGCAACACTACAAAAAAATCATTTTGAAGTAATTGATTTACTAGCACAAAGCATTAGCTTGGTGCCTGGATTTCAGCATGCGTATGCTTTTTATTACCACCCTATTGATAAAGAAATACAGGCTGCTTATGCTACCAATGATAGTATTAGCACCATAGATACAGGCTTTGATAAGTTATCGATTAACATTGCAAAACTTAGAAAATCAAAGCAAAAGATTGAATGGGTTGATAAAAATGAGATTCCTTTTGACAAGAGAACTAAGAATCTAGAAATTCAGAAAGAAGTTTTTGATGAATTAAAACATCATATACTACTGTATAGAGTAAAGAATACTTTTGATAATAGCTACGACTTACTATATGTTTTCTTTAAGGCTGACTCGTCAAATTTTGGAATTAAGAATTCCAATAATAATCTTTCTACTGATCAAAAGAGTATTATCTCTACGCTAATCACAAATTCTTTTAATATTTTTCTCAAACAACGAAAAGAAAATAATAAGGCTCAGGAGCTTTTGCGTCAAGATTTGGCAAGAGTGAATCAGTACCTTAAAAAATATAAAAGCAGTTCTGAAGTTAAGAAATACAAAAAAATAATTAAAAGCTACATCTACTCTACTTTTGATATTGAAATAAACAAACTTAATCTTATTGGGAACTATTCCGAAGAGATTGATGAATTAATGAATTCATATACAGGAAATATAAATACCATTCAGAATAATGTAAAACAATGTGTTGCAATGGCATATCGTATTCAGAATCCTATAATTGGTAGTATTATAAATATTGATGAAATTATTTACCAATCATTTTTTAGTACTATTGAAAATGAGTCTGTTACTTCTACAAATTATTCGTCCATTGATAGCCGAAAGCAAAAAGCTGTTCAATTCTTAAATAATCTGGAAAATGCTGCTCGTGTAGTTTTATCTAAAGGTGATAATATTACTGGTGTAAAAGTAGGTCAAGCAATGGAGGCGCCAATAACTGCTCCTGCAATTAGCGATTATATTAAAAAGTATCAAAAACCAATAAAGCTCCTCTGTCAAGAAAATCCAGAGCAATGGCTAATTATTCAGAAATCATTTAATCCTTTGAAAAATATACTTTCTGCATAATTAGGCTTTACTCCTTATCTAATCTAGTCCAGTTATCAGCATCGAATACATTATCCTTAACTTTATACCAATAGCTATAAGAGAATTTTTTGCTTTTATCAATACTCTCTGCCCACCAAGCAATAAATGCTGGAAGCGTACGAGAAACTATGCTATCATTTGTAGGGTTTATCTCATCAAACATAATAGAATTAACATCAGCGTTCGACATAAATCTATTATCAATAAGCATATCTCCTTTTTCATTAAAATCTTTCACCAATAATAATGGATTTAGTGAAAGTAGATGTTCTTGGCTCACCTTTTCCTCATTAGTATTTATAAATGGAAAATTAACTTCTATCTCTCCATCATATCGATGCCAAGGCACTCCATGGTCCGAAACTATAATAATTTTAGTATTATCGTAAACACCATTTTTTTTCATCCATTTAACCCAATGGGCAAAAGTTTCTATTGTCCATCTATTAGTAGTCAAAGGTGAAACATTAGTATGTAGCTCACCTGTATTATCAACATAATTCCAAGGAAAATGAGTATTAAATGAATAAAGTAGTATTAAATTTGGTTGATCATTCTGAGTAGTTGAAATATGAGGTAATAAACGTAGAAAGTTATAGCTATTAGCCATCCAAGAATTCTCATGCATTTCTTGCTTAACAAAATATGATTTCAACCAACTACCTTCATTATAAACTAAAGATTTAAGAACCAAAGGAACACAATAAAGCAAAGCAGTTTCAATAATTAGTTCCGAATTATCTGATTTTACACTATTAATTCCTAGTTCATAATTATATGAATCCCACTCTTTATTCCATCTTGGCAATAGTATATCATAACCTATTTCTTCAATATTAGTATATGGAAATTTATTCATTGTAACAGCAAAACCATTATTATGGGCTTTATCTATAAGAGATTTCATTGCTGTTGTCATTTTCTGACGAATAGTGTGTACAGTATCTTTATCCAATACATTTGGCACAAAATCAAAGCCTCCAATAAGAGCAGGCATTGTGGAGTTTGTTACTCTCGAAACTGACAGAGTATTTCTATACCACTTAAACCCTGTATATTCATTTACAATATTAGGATTATCTTCTATAATAGTTTCCATTGCTAGCCCTTGAAACATATCGGGCATAAGAAGAATAATATTCTTTTTTGTTTTAGAAAAATTAATAATTAATTCACCTTCTATAACTCTTTCAACTTGATTTTTGCTACTAAAAAATTTATCAGATGAGATACTTTTGACAATACTCTGAGTTGCAACTACTATATTTAGCACTATTAAGCTATAAACTATATATGTAGATTTTTTTCGTTTTAATAACCAAACAAATATAAAGAACGAACTAAGTATTAACAAACTCTCTACAATAAAGTAGATAATCGGAGCATCGAGATTTTTCTCTTCAGAAAAGCGATTAACCTGCAATGTGCCTAAATCAAAAGGGAATAGCGTATTATTAAAGAATGCTATAAATACAATTACTAAGAGTGTTATTAGCATAATAAGCTTTGTTCTTTTGCGAAGAAAAAAGAATACTACTAGTAACAAAATCAAGACAATTGCTAAATATTGAGCACCTTTTATAATAATATCAATAGCAGAAAATTCAAAAGCTTCGGGAAAAGATGAAAAGCTCATAAGTGGTCCCCAAATGAAAATCTGACCAAAAATATATAATGCAGACAAAAGGAATAATAAATAATAATTGCTAATTTCAAATAATTGTAACTTCTTCTGCTTTTGATAAAAGAAAAACAAAACACTTGTAACAATAATTCCTACACTACGAAATGTAAATAAGAAACTATTCTCCATAGAGTAGCCTATCTCATACACTGTCAATAACTTATCAGCCAATTGCAAAATACCTAGAGTATTACTAAATTGTAGTATAATAAGAGGCAATACTAATAGTAACGAAAATGATTTATACCTTAAAGTTTTTAGATCTCTTAAGTAATATCCAATTGCTATAAGCTCAATGGGAATAAGAAATAATAAAGAAACAAAATCAAGGCTTTTATTCATTTCTTGATAAAAGAATATTGAAGACATATGAAAATATGCAGCAAAAAACAATAAGGAAAGGTATACCCTAGGCTCAATTTCAATATTTATTATACTTATAATAGATTTCTTAATTTGTTCTTGAAAAAGAATATAGATAATGTATAATACTATTGATATAAGTAATGCTAATCCTATTCTCAAAGCAAACAAATCATAAGTATGGTTAAGTGCCCAGTTGACTTGTATTATCACAAATGCTATAGCAAGGATATAAAATACTTTTAGAGACGCAATTAACCTTTCCTTAAAAGAAGACATTTCTAGTTCAATTACCTGAGTATTTACTGTTAAGGTTCGCTTTATTTTAAACACTTCTGGATTAGTAATAAACAACCTAAAAAAGCTAAAAACATTATTTAGTGTCCAATAAAGCAAAAGAGCAGATGGTAAATTATACAACATTATTAAAAATACTGCAGCAATAACTATCATTTGATTTCGTTCCTTTTTTTCGCCATTAATTGTATAGAAGTAAACTGTAACTAAATTCACTATTGTCATTAATACTGGAAGTATATTTATTGCTCCCATAAATGAATCTGCCTTACTTAAGTCATTGATAAAAAGGAAACTCTGACCAATAAGTGGAGAATAATGCTCCAAAAACTGATAGGCAGCAATAAAAAATGGAATCTGAATAAGTAAACTCAGCACAGGAATTAGTGCACGAGTTGGGCTATAATTGTGTTGTCTATTGAGTGTTTTTAGATAGTAATACCTCTCCTGCCCTTTATAGCAAGCTTTTATTTCCTCTACCAAAGGTTTCATCCTCTGTTTTATGGTATCATCTTTCTTTTTTGCCTTTTCAATAAAAATAAAAATTGGCAATAGAATTAATGAAATAAATAAACTTAATAATACAATGGCAACGCCATAATCTCCACTAAGATTATATGAAAATAAGAAAATATATTTTATTATAAAAACAAAAGGGCTCATTATAATTTCAAATACATCCATTATTCTTGCCCTCCTTTATTATCATCCAAATGGATATTATCTACAATAGTAATAATCTGGTCAGCAGCTACTTCTCCTGCTTTTCCAAAGTTAAATACCGATTCGTTTTTCAAGTCAGATAATTGCATCTCTGGAGGATTCAAAATTAGATTATTAACAATATCACTAATATTTGACACATCATTCTCATCAAATATCTTTCCTAGTCTTTTTCGCTCTTTAACTTCCCACATCTCATAATTAAGTTCGCTACCTTCAAAACCCAAGATATCATCAAAATTTGTTTTAAGCAGAAGAACTGGCTTCGAATAAAGAAAAGCAAAATCCCAAATTACTCCCGATAGATCACTTATCATAAGATCAGCCTTTGCCATACTCTCCGTTCCCAAGCGATTATTATCTATACTAAAGCGAGCTTCATTAACAAATTTTTTCTCTATATCAGATATAACTTTTGGAAAGCTTACATAGCTTTGTGGGTGTGGGCGTAAAATAATATTATAATTACTATTGTTTAATAATGCATCAAAAAAATCTGTACCAAACCTATTAATTATTGAATACTCCTTCCATGTTGGAGCAACCAATACTACAGGATTTTTATTTTCATTTTTTGGTAAATGGGAAATCTCATCGAGCATTATATCATAATATGTAAGCCCTGTTTCCAAAAGAAGTTTTTCATCAGTTTTTCTTTGTTTTTCTAATTGCCTAATCCCTTTAATTTGATGAGGCCCTGAACAAAATACTGAATCAAAATAGTCGAAGGCAAATTTTCGGTAAGTAAAAACATCTATTGGAGCATGTACAATATGCCCATAATGACTAACATTTTTTGAACGACGAATCATCATAACATCAAGCTGTGGTGTAGTCATTCCCACAAATTTTGCTTTAAGTTTACTCAAATATACCGATGTCATCGTTATATTACCAATATATTTACTTTGGTATAAAACTGAAGAATATCTTAAACCCGGATCATCTTTATCAGATGATAAATAAACACAAGCCCTACCTTTTAGCTCCAACGCTCTAATTATTGGTAAAAATACATTCCAGTATTGTTTTCCTTCAGAATAAAAGATAATATCAGAATTACCAAACTCATTGTCGGTACTAAAACCATTGCCAAGGACAAAATTCTTAAGTTTATAAAAAAAACCACGCAAAGAATATGCTACTGTAGCAACCACTGCTACAATTATATATAATAATGCACTGGTAGATGCTGGGTCTATATATAATAAGTGAGCAAGCATTAATTATTAGTGTTTAAAAAATCCTTTATAGTATCATTACTAACCCTACGAGGATTATTATTAAGTCTTTCAAAATTAATACTTCTGAGCATTAATTTCGTATCTATATTTCCAATTAATTTATTAATATTTAGTTCTAGTCCTATTTTTTTAAGAAAATCATTAAGAATATCAAATGCCGTATTTTCATCTGCATTCATTATTTCCAATAACTTTCTAATTCTAACTTTAACATCTATAGAACCTTTATTTAGTGTACAATCTACATCCGTAACTTCTGAGTTAAATTTCAGAAAGAAAGCTAAACTTAAACCTACAGCATGGCCATGTGCAATACCGTAATAACTTGTAAAGAAATAAGACAGAGCGTGTGGCGCAGTGGTTTTAGTTATATTAATGGCCTTACCTGCAATAAACGAAGCTTCAAGCATTTTAGCTTTAGCATTTTCATTATTATCAATTACAGCTGCTTCAATATTATTCCATATCATCTCGAATGCCTCTAAAGAAAGCTCTTCTGATTTAGCATTTGCATTAATACTCCATTGCGACTCCATAGCTTGTGCCATGGCATCTACTCCCGTTACAGCAATTAAATATGGACTTGCCGAAATTAAAAATCTAGGTGATAAGAATACATATTTAGGAAGAATACTATCATTGGAAACAGAGTATTTCTGTTTATTGATATATACAACTGCAAAATGCGTAGCTTCGGCTCCTGTACCTGCAGTAGTTGGAATTGCCATTAAGTCAATATTGTTATTATCAAAATCAATATCTCCCTTAATAAGGTTCTCAACTTCTGTGGGCTGAGTAGCCATTCCCGAAATTAATTTAGCCATATCAATAACGCTTCCACCACCAATTGCTATAATCAATTCGTAATCGCCTTTATTAAATAATTCTATTCCTTTCTGTAAATCAATACTATTGGGATTTACATCAAAATTAGAGAAACTTGAAAGCTGATTATTAAATTTATTCGCAATAAACAATTCAGCACCAGAGTTTTTATATGAATTTTTACCATGGACTAAAAATATTTTATTGGAATCATATTTTGCTAAAATATCATCTAATATATTAATATCGTTTTCTCTGATTATCTCTTGCTGCATATTCCTAATTATCTTTTAGAAAGCTCATAAATTTACGCTTATTACTCAATGGCGGTATAGAAGGTCGTCCAAGATTTTTTCTTGAACCAATTTTTACTCTCACTTCTATTAATGAGGGGCCATCGCTCTCTCTAACCTCTTCAAATGCCTTATTAAATGATTCTATATCACTTACAGTTATTGCATATTTATAATTGTTAGCCTTTGCCAATTTAGGAATATCAATATCAAAGCCAACTGTGGCTTGGCCTCCAACCGATTCGTGAGCGCCATTATTAATAATAATATGGATTAAATTACTAGGGTTAGCTTTACCAATAATAGCCATTGAACCCATATGCATTAATAATGCTCCGTCACCATCAATACATACAACTTCTGTATTTGGCTTTGTAATGGCAACACCAAGAGCTATCTGACTAGCATGTCCCATAGAACCTACCGTTAGAAAATCTCTATCATGGTTTTGATCTATCTTATCTCTATATTCAAACAATTCGCGAGAAGTTTTGCCAGTGGTAGAAACTATTACCTCACTCCCATTCTGCTTATCTACAATGGCTTTAATAACATCCTCACGGCTTAGTTTATACTCTGTTTCTATTTTTGAATTCATAGAGTATTTTTCGAATGTATCTTTACGAACCACAATGGCAAAAGGACTTGAGCTTTGCGAAATTTGCAAAACTGCCATATTTAATTGCAGAATTGCCTCATTCTCATCAGGACTTAATACCACATATGGAATTTGAGCTGCTTCTAAAAATGCAATTGTCTGTGCACCCTGTGCAATATGCTGTGGTTCATCCTTAATATTAGGTTCGCCACGCCAGCCTATCATAAGCAACATAGGAATTCTATATACCGCCTCACTCGTGAGCGACATTAGTGGATTTATGGCATTCCCAAAACCTGAGTTCTGCATATATACCATTGGAATTTTTCTGCTTGCCATATGATAACCCGCTGCCAAAGCAATTGCATTACCTTCATTTGCAGCAATTATATGATTACTATCATCAGTATTATCAGATATATATGAGCATATTTCCTTTAATAGTGAATCTGGCACTCCCGTAAAAAATTCAATATTATTTTCCTTTAATTTTAGGAAAAACTTCTCTGTATTAATCATTATTTAGTTCCTGGAATTAAGTTTAATATTTCTTTTATTGACATACATTTATCATCAACTTCTAGTGAACGTTCATTTTTTAGAATACTCTCTGCTGTTTCCATCATTGCAGGGTAAGCGCTTCGTAATAAATGATTTGCATAAATAACAATGTTTACTCCAGCATCACTTAATTGCTGCTCTGTAAAATGATTATAACTTGAAGGAACAGCTACCAAAGGCACATTTCCATCTATCTTCTTATATCTATTGCAAAACTCCATTATCTCCTCACCATCCTTCTCCTTACTATGAATCATAATTGCATCAGCACCAGCCCCTATATAAGCTTTAGCTCTTTTAATAGCATCATCATTTCCTTGATTAAGTATAAGGCTCTCTATACGAGCTATTATCATAAAATCCTTGGTTACCTGAGCCCTTTTACCAGCAGATATTTTCTCACAAAACTTCTCAATAGTATCCTGAGTTTGTGCTACGTCTGTTCCAAAAAGTGAATTTTTCTTTAAGCCTGTTTTATCTTCAATAATAACTGCCGAAACACCTAATCTTTCAAGCGTTCTAACAGTAAAAACAAAATGTTCAGGAATACCGCCAGTATCGCCATCATAAATAATTGGCTTAGTGGTTACTTCAAGAATATCATTTAAACCATGTAAGCGCGAAGTCACGTCAACTGCCTCAATATCCGGCTTTCCCTTAGCTGTAGAGTCCGTTAAACTACTAAGCCACATTGCATCAAATTCTCTTTTTGCTCCATCTTTATTTACAAATGCATTCTCAACAATAAGTCCCGTAAGACCATTATGAGCTTCCATTACTTTCACTATTGATTTTGCATCAATTAATCGTCGCAATTTCGACATGCGAACTTCTGGCGTAGTTCCAATCTCTTTTATCGATTGAATAAGTTGTGTTGATGAAATACCCTTAGTATATGGCACTTCGTACAACTCTCCTCCCCATTGTTTTAGTGTATCAATTACATTCTGGCGAGTCTTTTGTTGAACACCATTTTTCCAATCATCGCCATGAACAACATAATTAGGTTTCAATTCAATAAGGTTATTTGTATAATCAAGCTCATTTTGAGGCACTACTTTACTAACACCTTTAATGCTTTCTACAACAATTTTTCTTTGCTCATATTTTAATGCAGGAAGTCGTTTATAGCTCGCAATTGCTTTATCAGTTAATAAGCCAATTGTTACTACTCCCAACATACTTGCTTCCTTTATTATATTAAGGTGTCCAGGGTGAATTAAGTCTGCACTCATCCCCACATATACTGTTTTATTTGCCATAGTTATTGTCATAAATCATAAAAAACAAAATTAGCATTTTTATATACGCAAATCTAATTTAGTTTATTGTATTAGAGTGTCTGAAAAGTAAATATCTACAATCATTTTTATTAATTAAACATACTAAATGTATAAGACTATAATTTTTTACTATTTTTGTATAAATCAAATATAACGATATGAATTCAAACAAATTAATGGATCCCATTGGAAAATTAATGGGATTAAGATATAAATCGCATCCATGGCATGGTGTTGATATTGGTCCTGAGAGCCCTGATGTTATTACTTGTTTTGTAGAAATGGTACCTACCGATACTGTAAAATATGAAGTTGATAAGGCTTCTGGATATTTAATTATAGATAGGCCACAGAAATACTCTAACGTTATTCCGGCACTATATGGCTTTATACCACAAACGTATAGCGATGAAAGTGTTGCCGAATATTGTATGGAGAAATCTGGTAAAAAAGGCATCAAAGGAGATCAAGACCCTATAGATATTTGTATCCTTACAGAAAAAGTAATTAGTCATGGCGATATCTTAGTGAAAGCTAAACCTATTGGGGGATTTAGAATGATTGATGATAACGAATCTGACGATAAGATTGTTGCCGTGCTTCGCAATGATGCTTTATATGCAGGATTTAATGATATATCAGAAATTCCTGAGACTGTTATTAATAGACTTAAGCACTATTTTCTAACTTATAAAGATCTCCCTGGTAATAAGAAAGAAGTTGAGATCACTCACACCTTTGGTAAAGAAGAAGCTTTGGAAATAATTGTTAGGTCACAAAAAGATTATCAAGATAAATTTGAAAAACTTGGTAATTTGCTAAGTAGCGTATAAAATACTTATTACAAGAAAACACCAGGTATTAACTAACAACTATCTGGTGTTTTCTTTCTAAAATAACTAAATGCATATTTGCTTTATTAATAAACTACCCTATTTATTATGAAAAATATTTTATTATCTTTTATTGTTTTATTTATTTTTTCTATTAATTCTGAAGCTCAATTAAATATGGTTTCGGGAATAAAAGGAGAAACATATAATCAATTTGCTCAAGACATTGATAATAATACTGGTGTTAAACTAAATATTATTACATCAAAAGGTAGTATTGAAAATATCAAACTACTGGATTCCAATAATATACAACTTGCATTTCTTCAATACGATGTATTATATAATTATGGTAAAACTCATAAAAATAGTGAGGATTTCATAAAAGTATTTTTACCATTATATAATGAGGAAATTCAACTAATAACTCTTAAAAACTCAGTTCTTAATTCTTTTTCTGATTTGGGTGGAAAAAATATTGGAATGGGTGGTATGAATTCAGGAACAAATTTTACTGCAAAATTTTTGAAAAAAATTAGTGAGCTATCATGGAAAAATATAGATATTGATGTAAATAATAGTATCGTTGCTCTTCAAAATGGAGAAATTGATGCTTTCTTCTATGTTGGTGGTGTTCCATCTAATTTTCTTGTACAATTGGATGATAGCATTAAGAGCAATCTTAAGTTATTACCAATAGAAATGATTAATGATGAGAAGTGTTATTCTCCAGCTATTATTTATGCACGAACTTATTCGTGGCAAGATGATGAAATTGCAACCTATTCTGTAAAAAGTGTTATTGCAGCAAACACTAAAAATATTGATAAGGAAAAGGAGAAGCTTCTTGACTCTCTTTATTTAGATTTAAAATCTAACCTTAAAGGAATTCAGCTTAATAATTTTTCGCATTCTAAATGGAAAAGCGTAGATTTTACTAACACTGACGGTGTAAATTGGGATGTTTATAAGGAAGAATACACAATGCAAGAAAAAGTTTTGGACGGGCTTGGATGGCTTGCTGCGATTTTAAGTTTCTTTCAAATTTATTTTATTGTAAACAAACTTTGGAAACGAAAGCATGAGCAATTAGTTGCTGAGAGTATTTCTATTTCTGCAATGTTTATTAGTCTTTTTATAAATATTTTGTTTGGAATTAAGAATATTGGTGGTGGTGGTTATGCTCAACTATCAGGAAATGTATTGTGGGTACTTGCTAGTACTATCAGCTTGTTAATTGGTATTGGTCTTTTTATGAATGCTAATAAAAAAGTGAGTTTCTTTAAACTACTATTAAGAGCATTAAATATGGAGCGCAAGGAAGCTGGAGATTTGGCAAAGAGCCTATTCCAACCTTCTGCTGCCGATAAAATTATAATTATTCTTGGGCGTTTAGCCATGATAGATAACGACCTTGATGATCTTGAAAAGAAGTATATTCAGGAGTTTGCTGATAATTGGCATATAGAAATAGATTGGGATGAAATTCATAAATATGAGGACCACTCTAGTGATAAATATAATAAGTTGCGCGATAGTGTACACCAATATCTTAAGAGCTCTCCCCCAAAAGAGCAAGCCTCTAACTTAATTGATGTTATAAGTCTATTGATAAATGCTGATGGTGTTGTTTCTAAAGAAGAATCTATTATGGAAGCTGAACTTACGGGTATTATTCTTAAATATCTTGGAAAAGATGATGAGATTGATATTTTTAAAGTAGCTGTAGTTCCCCAAAATGATGAACAAGAAAATGCAGTACAATCACGATTTAATGAACTTACTAAGGTAGAGATTGCTGGTGGTTATGCTTATTTATCAGAGAACTTTCACTCAGAAAAATATGCTGAAGAAGTATCGAAGCAATACCGTAGTTTTAATGTCTTTTCGTTGGTATTTAACCCACGCACAGTAAGTGATTATAGTGAGTTGTTGAATAGTGAAAAATAGTTACTTTTGCCAACCAATATTAAGATAAATTGAATAATGATATACATTCTCAATATAGAAACATCTACTAAAGTTTGCGGTGTTAGCTTAAGCAAAAATGGAATATTAATTGATTCTAAGGAAAGTTATGAGGATAACTCACATTCGGCAAACCTCGCTCCTTTTATTGATATAATAATGAAAAGAAATGATTTAGAATATTCTCAACTTTCTGCAATAGCAATAAGCAAAGGTCCAGGATCATATACTGGATTACGCATTGGCACATCCACTGCCAAGGGCTTATGTTTTGCTTTGGATATTCCTCTTATTGCAGTTGGTACTCTTAATAGTATGACTGCTCATGCAAAAAATGTATATGATAGTAATTTTGACGGGAATTTTCGTCCGATGATTGATGCTCGAAGAATGGAAGTTTATTCTCAAAATTTTGACAACAACTCTAATAGTTTGGATAATGTGAAGGCTGTTATTATTGATGATAATTCTTTTATTGAGGAATTGCAAAACCATAAAATACTCTTCTTTGGCGATGGTGCAATGAAATGTGCAGAAACTATTACTCATAAAAATGCTATATTCTATACTGACACTCAAGCTAGTGCATTAGGTATGATTGAATTATCTTATGAAGCATTTCAGAACAAAGACTTTGAAGACCTTGCTTATTTCGAGCCTTTTTACTTGAAAGAATTTATTGCGGCAGTATCTAAAGTTAAAGGTTTGAGGTAGATTTTTAAAACTTATTTCTCTATTTTCAGAGAATACAATATTAAAGAATAATTATAAAACTAAAATAAACAATGTATATTTCAGAAACAAAAATTAGAGTACGGTATTCCGAAACAGATCAAATGGGATATGTATACTATGGCAATTACCCTGCTTTTTATGAAGTTGGACGTACTGAAGCTCTTCGTCAAATGGGGACTAGTTACGATGCTTTAGAAAAAGGAGGAGTAATGATGCCCGTTGCTAGCTTGAGCATAAAATATGTAAAACCAGCCAAATACGATGATTTATTAACCATAAAAACCATTGTAAAAGAATTACCACGAATGAGAATGTTCTTTAACTATGAAGTATATAATGAAGCTGGCGAATTGCTAAACATTGGAGAAACTGTTTTAGCCTTTATCGATATGAAAAGAAATAGACCTGTTCCTTGCCCGGAATGGTTATACGAAATATTT
>JAOZPM010000198.1:0-1101 GCA_029932765.1 Bacteroidales bacterium
ATGAATTTTTTGTTCAAGACGAACTACCCGATTCAATATCTATTGATGCTTATCTTACTAGTGCTGAACGTGCTAGTGCTCTTACTATTCTTAATGATGGATATAAAGTAGTAAATCCTTTACCTGTTCACATGAAAAATTCGCTGGTATTTCCAATTGCTAAAAGTGCAGTCTGGAATAGATATATAGATAAATGGATTGATTATAGAATGCAAGATGGAACAATTGAGAAAGCGTATAAACAATGGATTCTTGGTCAGGAATATAAAAAGAAAAAACCTGTTTGGAGTGTTTGGGATAATATTATTATTCCAAAATACTTTAGCGAGAAAGATACCATAAAACAAACTAAATTCTTTTCCTGATAAAAGGTGTGAACCCAAACACAGCACCAACTAAACCACCCATTATATGAGCAAATTGTGATGTGGAATCATTTTCGAAAGCCATAAATAATTCTTTACCAATATAAAGAAAAAGTACAAGAATAAATGTTAAAGGGATTTCATTTTCTTTAGAATTGGTAAAAGAAACCAATATTATCATCATAAAAACAATTCCGCTAGCACCAATAATACCCGTGCTAAAGAAAATATTATTTAGCAAAGCGGTAAATAAAGCCGTGATAGCCATCATTAATAATAATGTTCTACCTCCATATTTTTCTTCTAATATTGGCCCAATAAGTAGTATAAAGGATATGTTTCCAAATAAGTGACTAAAGCTTACATGTCCTAATGTATAAGAGAATAATGAAAAATACCAGCTTATAGATGTGAAATCAAAGTAAGGTGCTAATGTAAAAAATGGCATTAATAATCCTCCAATTATAGTGTCGAGTAGTAGTATTGCAGTGGAAAGCAATGCAAATGATAATACTACTGGTGAATTATACGTTATTCGCGATAAAAAACTCATATTTTCCTATTGTTATTATTAATAACAAAACTAGATAAAAAATCACAATCTCTCCTAATTATTAATGTACATTTGTTTTTATTCTTTACTAAATATTATTAATATAATTCAATGCCTTCAATAATAAATATAGCAATACTTGCCCATGTTGATGCTGGAAAAACAACTCTTACAGAGCATATT
>JAOZPM010000198.1:1201-3551 GCA_029932765.1 Bacteroidales bacterium
TAAAGTTGAATATCGAAAAGGTTTAGGTAAGCTTTGTTATCTAAGGGTTTTCTCTGGTGCATTACATAAAAAGCAATTGGTTTATAACCAAAGCAAAAATATTGAAGAGAAGGTTAATATTATTAAGAAAGTTTTTTCAGATAAACTATATGATAAAGAGCTAGCTGAAAAAGGTGAGATTGTTGCCGTTACAGGTCTTACAGAGACTGCTGTAGGTGATGTTTTGGGTAAAGTAAAACTAAGCCGTAATTTTGATTTCAATAATCAAGCAATACTTACAGTACAAGTAAAAGAGCTTGATGATAGCAATTATTTTAAACTTTCGGAAGCTCTTACTATACTAAATATTGAGGATCCTAATTTGCAATTTAGGTGGTATAAGGACGAGCATGAATATCATATTAATATAAATGGTTGGATACAAATTCAGATTCTCGAACAAATACTAATTGATAGATTTGGTATAGCAACAAAATTTGAAACGCCAGAAATTATTTATAAAGAAACGCCTTCTGAAAGAGGCTTTGGAAATGGTGATTATACTATGCCAAAGCCATGTTGGGCTGTTATTAAGCTACAGATTGAGCCCGGCGAAAGGGGAAGTGGTGTTGTTTACTCTTCTGGTATAAGTGTTAATGATGCTCTTTTGAAATATCAGAAAGAAGTGGAAAGAACTATATCTACTGCTCTAGAACAAGGTATTAAAGGTTGGGAAGTTACTGATATTATTATTCGGCTAGTTGAGGCTCAAGACCATATAATGCATTCGCGAGCAGGAGATTTTGCCATAGTAACGCCAATGGCAATAATGAATGGTTTGCAAGAAATTGGTACAGATTTATTGGAGCCAATTATGAGTTTTGAGATTAATGCTCCTGATGATTTATTGGGACAAATAAGTGGCGATTTGCATAAAATGCGAGCAGTATTTGGTCAGCCAGTTTTTAAAGAAACTAATGTAGTTATCTCTGGGGAAATTCCTGCATCTACATCATTGGAGTATCCTGTGCAGTTAGCATCTCGCTCGGGTGGCAAGGCAAGTATTCAAATGAGCTTTAGTAGTTATAAAATAGTAGATGATAACCATGGCAAAATTAGGGATTATAAAGGCATAAGCCCATTGGATAGGGCAAAATATATTTTGAAAGTTAGAAATGCTATTAGATGATTTTTTCATACTTTAGCATATTGAAAGCTGGCAGATTTATAATATATAAACTTTGGTTTTTAAGAAAAGAATTTTATGAAATTACTATATATAATTATATTTATATTAATTACATTTATAAGTTATGGCCAGAATCAAGAATTTTCGGAACTTGATGAAGAGCAAAGCTTTGGTAGATGGGACTTAGGATTAAACTTTGGTCTTTATTTACCTTCTAATTATCATGCAAAGTTTTATGATGGTTCCAGTGATAATGTGAATAATGTAGACTATGTTTTTGGCAATAAGTACTGGTATCAGGATATATATAATGCTGTGAATGCAGCAGATACAGTATTAGTAGCAGAACTGCCAACTAATATGCGATATCGCCCAAGTTTTCAGATAGGAGTATATTTTCGACGAACTTTTGATAATTATTTTGGCTTCTCGATGCAATTCGATTATTCTAAATTAATTGCTACTGACAAATATACTGTGCAAGTAGATCCTGATTATATTGCTACTGAGCCTGATATTAGGATTTATGATATTTGGGGTATAGAAGAAAGAATAAATATTGATTTATTATTTTCTAGATATTTTGAGTTGGATAATCCTATGTATATGCCATTTTTTGAGGCAGGAATTAATCTTACAAGTACAAAAGTAAAGGAGCATAAAATAAGAATTGAAGATCTTGAATATTCATTGGTAGATGTTTACCTTAATGGTAGTTATGTGCCAGGTATGGCTCAAAATGAATATGAAATTTATCAGGGAGGAATTGGTTTTGGATTTACTGCAGCTGCAGGAATTAAACTTAGATTTAATAATCAGATTAGTGTTGACCCAGGATTAAGAATATACTTTCAGAATGTAAAACTAGAAAATTATGATCTAATGAAACCTGCATTTGCTTTTTTCGTTAGGTTAGGATTAGCAGACTTTTTTGGAGATTATGAATAAAGAACAGAATAAATTGAAACAAAGGACTGCCTTATTGAGTGTAGGTTCTAATACTATCTTAATTATTATTAAGGTAGCAGCAGGTATATTTACCGGTTCGGTAAGTATTATTTCTGAGGCAATACACTCGGCTCTTGATCTATTAGCTTCTGTAATAGCTTTTTTTGCAGTAAGAGTTTCTGATAAACCTGCAGATATAGAGCATCCTTTTGGTCATGGCAAATACGAAAATAT
>JAOZPM010000199.1:0-3530 GCA_029932765.1 Bacteroidales bacterium
AAAATACCTAATTTATACCTAATTTAATTTTTAAAAATACCTAATATTCTATCTATATTTGTTGGCGGAGATCAAAATTAACAACCGTGTTTTATGATATAGTGGTATTAATTCTGGTTATTGCAACATTTAAGTATTAAAACTGAGTATAAAATGGTTTATCATTTTATTGATTAAAGTAATAAATAGTTTTTGCAAACTGTTTGTTACAGATATGATAGTATTATTAAGCCTAGCGAGCTGAAGGGATACGATCTGATGTTTTTGTTAAAATGCAAAAACAAAAAAGCCCTCGAAAGATGGCTACACAGAAACGACTAAATTAATGTTTAACTAAAAAATCAAGGGCGCTGCAAAGATAGGTATAATGTAAGATGTAATAATATGATTATTAGCATCTATCGATAGTTTAAGCATATCAACTATTAACACGACATATGTATGCCATTTTATTAGGTTGCAATAGATAATTATTAAAACATACAGAAATTTATTTATATTTAGTAAAATGTGATTATTCAAGCTTACATCATTTTTTCTTTTTTTAATGATGTTGTACAAGGTGACTTTTTATAAAAAAAGAAAATATTTTTTATGTTATGAATATGATTAAAACGAGACTAACAGTAATGATGATATTTGGTGTTATTATATTATCAAGTTGTGGAAAAGATGAGGAAAATACCTCTACATTAAGTTTAAAAACAAATACTAGTGAAACAAAGTCGCTTCAAGGAATAGAGAAAATTGAGGAAGCTGAAAGATACACTCTTGATTATAGAAAGAATTTAGTGAATAACGTACCAGTCATTGAAGATGTCTGGGAGATGCAAGGTTTTATTTTTGATGAATCCTTTCTTCCCACATTGGTTGAATTAAGTTCTACAGTAAGTGAGGCTGCAGATACAATAACTATTATTGCATTAGACATAGAGGATAATTCATATAGGATAGAATTTACAATGACACCTTATGTTTCAATCGAAAAGTTAGGTGATATGAAAAGGTGGCCTACAGCTAATGAATGGACTTGCTTAGGTATTACTCTTGCAGGTTCAGCTTTATCTGCTGGTGCTGGATTGTATTTTACTATAGTAAATTTTGCAGCTATTTGTGCAGTTGAGGATGAACCAAAAATGGTTAAAGTTGAAGGTTGGTATAATATGGGAAAAGAATTTTCCTTCGAAGAAGTTGTTTTTGAAGGAACTAGTTGTACTCATATGGATGCTAAGTTACAAATTTATGAAAAAGGAGAAGACCCTGTTTTTATTGCTAAGGGGTTAATTAAGGGTGATTATGACAATTCTGTTGTCTTTACAGAACCTTTTAATACTCCTTTAATTGAATGGGATAGTATTGGAAACCCTGGTGATTTGACAACAATACCAAATCAAGTTCTTAAGTTGAATGAGTTATATGGAGAAGATTCCCCATATATACTTAAAAGTACTCGAAATGCATTAATAGGTGAATTAATAAGATTGACAAAAAATGAGTAATTATCTTATAAAGAATCTTAAATTGTATACTAATAAACTATTAGTTAAGTAATAATTATAAAAATTATTTTTATAAATAAATTTTTAAATTTAAAGATGTATAATGTGACGTGCCCTAATTGTGGTTATAGATATTCAGTAAAACAATATTCAAAGGAACTTTTTTTTAAACCTATTTGGCAAAGTTGGAGTTGTGATAAATGTGGAACTCCAATAAAATTTGATCCAAAAAGACGAATAATAAAAGCCATTATAATATGTATAGCTTTATTTTCTGTTTTTCAAATCAAAGATTATTTCGAAATGGGATTGTTTTATATGACAATATCAATTTTGTTTTTATTATTGACTACTATTTTATTAACATTATTCGATAAGATAGTATTGTCAAATAAATATAAATAATAGTTTACCTAGCATTTTATTAATTGGAAGGAGATTATGGTCCGATGAATGGCTATATAACTGATGATTATATTGAAAGTCTTGATGCAGATTGTACGCCCATAAGTACAGGGTTTGTTACTACGTTTTATGTTTCTTGGAAGCCAAGCGATGGAGTGGTTCTTAACGAAAAGGGGCTACGTGGGAGAGCCTGTTAAAGTTGGAGGAGAATCAATAATGGCATTGCCTTTTATTCTTGTGCGCGATATGTCACACTATAATTAATTTATGATAAGTGTACCCATATTTATTACATATATTTGTGGGTGCATTTTTAGGTCAATACGAATTTATAAAAAAAGAATAAATGAAAATAGTATTAATAATAATCTTAATATTGATATCTATAATTGCGAAGTCGCAAAATAATGATAATGTGGTAGATATTAAAAATAATGATATTAAGCTTAAGCTTGGATTTGAGTTTAAACATTTATACCAAGTACCTACAAATAATACTAATGCCTTGGTTGATCCAGAGATAGAAAAGAATAGACCAATTGATACTAATGATTACTATTCTCCATTTATGCATAGTGCTTTATATTTTGGAATAAACTATGAAATAAACTTTAAAGAAAAGTATAAACTTAATTTCACGACTTTTTTTGAACAGAGGAATTGGTCTATGGGAGTAAATAATAAATTTTTCTACAAATATTATCCTCAATTTAGTTTTATGGTGAATGATACTATTGTTTTTAAAAAAGCATCAATACCAATAAAAGCTAAAATGGGAAATATGCATATTTTAGATGAAATGCAAACTGGCCTAAAAGCTTATAATGTAGATATACAAGGCTTAAATTTTGTAGCGCAATATAAGAGATTTGGGTTTAATGTTTTATATCTTGCTAGTTTGGATTTCAATGTTGGTTTATGTACTGATTAGTTTATTAGAGCAAAATTGCAGTATAATTTTGATTTAGAAAACACCGAAGCGTTACTTTCTACAGCTTTATCCTATGAATATAATAAAAACAAGTTTGATAAAAATAGTTATACTAATCTTGGTAATAGTAGTAATATGGGTCTAGTAGTAAACTATAATATTTCTGATAGATTTAAATATTATTTTATTACAGAGTATAAAATATCAAATTCAACATCCAATAAATTTCAGGGTTCAAATATGGCTTTTGTGTTATCAATGCAGTATGATTATACTGCAAATAATCACAAGATTATAATAAATCCCAAATTAAGATATTATGGATATGAATTTCGTAAGCTTGATTATAATAAAAGCTATTATTTGTATCGACATACAAATTCTCTTTTTGATGGGGCGGTTTATTTTTATGCATTAAAGAACTATTATCGACCAGTATCGCAATATGCTTTATATGCAGAATATTATAGTGATTATGGTTTATATAGTTTAGAGCTTAATTTAAACTGGGATTGGCAAATTAATAGCAAATTTGGGCATAAATTAGATGTGGAGATGTTTCAATTTTATCGGAACTCTAAGGATAATGGAAATTATTATACAAATATATACTATACCTCATTTTTATATTATAAGTTTTATAAAGGCTTTAAAGGAGGTTTGTATATATCAAATAAACAAATGAATAGAGATGT
>JAOZPM010000200.1:0-3527 GCA_029932765.1 Bacteroidales bacterium
ATATCTTATTTATCACCACACTTAATAATATTATTTTCTGTTTTATTAAAACCATGCTCCAAAATACGAATACCATAGTCTGTCAACCTATCGATATGAATATACCCGTAAGAATTATTAATTCTTACGCCTATATAAGAGTCTACAAAATCAGCTTGAAAAGGCAAGTCACATCCTTTTAATAATAATATTGTTGCTTCTTTATCCCATGTATTATTCTCATCAATTACTTCAGATTCATTGAAAAATTTTGGAACCCATTGTAATGATGGTGACTTTGCAATTAAGTTACTTCCTAATAAGCCGTCTATTGAGATATAATATGTAAATACTGAACAATGCCCACAATATTGATCACCTGTATACTTACTATGCCCAACACTAATCTTAAAATCAGAAATTTGGTCATTATTTAAATCCAAATAATAATATACAGTTGAGTCTATTGGTGTTGGAACATTTACTTCGCAAGGTGGATAAACTTCTAATGTGAAAAATCTTACTGATCGTATTTCTTTATCAGGGCTAATGTCTTTATATATAATTATATCTTCACTAGGTGTATCTTTATCGCATGAAAATGCAAATAACCCAAATAAGATAATAAACAAATAACTTTTTTTCATAAACTAAAGCTCATATATTTTGTTACACAACAAATATAGCAATAAACACAATACAAATAGTAATAAATATTAATATTTCAATATATATAATCCTGCTTATAATAAATCAGAAAATAATCTGTTAGATATTAAAATACTTAATGTATTTTTAACAAATTGCTGTAAACAAAAAGCATTACTTTTGCAGGCTGATGAAAATAATAGATTGGTATATAATTAAAAAGTTTTTAGGAACATTCTTTTTTACTCTAGGGTTAATAATCCTTATTGTAATTATTTTTGATATTTCTGAAAAAATTGATGACTTCATAACTAATGAAGCACCATTGAATAAAATTATTTTCTCTTATTATATAACTTTCATACCATTTTTTACGAATATGTTCAGTCCGCTAATAACATTTATTGCGGTAGTATTCTTTACATCAAAAATTGCCTATAATACTGAGATAGTTGCATTATTAAGTAGTGGGGTTAGTTTCAGAAGGTTTTTAAGACCATACCTAATATCAGCCACATTCATTGGCCTACTTTCCTTTTACTTAGCAAATTTTCTTATTCCTACTACTAATAAGGTTAAGAAAGATTTTGAGGATACATATATCTGGAAAAAGAAATACAATACAAGTAAAAATATCCATATTCAAAACAGGCCTGGAGAGCTATTATATGTAGAGAGTTTTAATAATAGAATAAATACTGGTTATAACTTTACTTGGGAGAAATTTGATGGTCAGAAATTAGTTTATAAGCTAAAGTCTAAGACTATAAATTACGATTCTGTAAATAATCTATGGAATATAGTAAAGTATAAATCAAGAGAATTTGTTAATGATAGCACCCAATTATTTGAAAAAGGCGACACTTTAGTTGCCAAGTTCAACATAATACCCCGCGATTATTCAGATAAGGTAATTAATATGGAGGTAATGGATTATTTTGAATTAAATGATTTCATTGCAAAGGAAGAAATAAAGGGTTCTGAGAATATCAAATTTTATTATGTAGAAAAACACAGAAGAGTAGCATTTCCTTTTGCCACATTAATACTTACTGTAATAGGAGCTGCATTATCGAGTCGCAAAGTAAGAGGAGGCATGGGACTTCATCTAGCAATTGGAATAACATTAAGTTTTACTTATATTATTTTCATGCAAATATCAACAGTATTTGCCACTTTTGGAGCTTTATCTCCATTTGTAGCTGTATGGATTCCTAATATAGTTTTCTTCTTTATAGCGTTATATTTATACAAAGTTGCTCCAAAATAAATACATTTTCATACATTTTCTACTTAGTTTATAAATCTAATGGTGAATTAAATCATATGAAATGTAAACATATTTTCAGATTTAGAACATTTTAAAAACTGATTAATTTCAGATAATAATTGATAGAAAAAATACTACATTTGAGGTCTATTAGAAAACACATATAAAATAACACATAAATATACAATCTAAATGAATTTACACGAATATCAAAGTAAACAAATTTTAAAATCATTCGGAGTATCTGTACCAATAGGATATTTGGCATATTCTCCTGATGAGGCTGTAGAAGCAGCAAAAAAGTTAACAAAAGAGACTGGACATGAAGTATGGGCAGTAAAAGCTCAAGTTCATGCAGGTGGCCGTGGAAAAGGTGGCGGAGTAAAAATAGCGAAGACTATTGAAGATGTAAAGATGCATGCTAAGAATATATTAGGAATGCAACTAGTAACTCCTCAAACTAGTGCTGAAGGAAAATTAGTTCGTAAGATATATATTGAGCAGAATATTTTTTATGATGGTCCTTCTGAAATGGCTGAATATTATATGAGCGTAATGCTTCACCGCGATAGTGGCAAAAATATGATTATGTATTCTCCACGTGGTGGAATGGATATTGAAAAAGTTGCTAAAGAAACTCCAGAGTATATTTTTACTGAAATTATTGATCCTAAAGTGGGTTTAATGCCATTTCAAGCTCGTAGAGTAGCTTTTAATTTAGGTCTTTCAGGAAAAGCATTTAAGGAGATGACAAAGTTTGTTGCGGCTCTATACCGTGCTTATGATGGTTCTGACGCTTCTTTATTTGAAATTAACCCAGTTGCTAAAACTAAGGATGATTTAATATATGCTGCTGATGCAAAAGTTAGTATTGACAATAATTCATTATACCGTCATAAAGACATTGCTCAGATGCGCGATTTTGATGAAGAAGATGCTACAGAAGTAGAAGCTGGTAAGTTTGACCTTAACTTTGTAAAACTCGACGGTAATGTTGGCTGTATGGTTAATGGTGCTGGGCTTGCAATGGCTACTATGGATATCATTAAGATGAGTGGTGGTGACCCTGCTAACTTCCTTGATGTAGGAGGCACCGCAAATGCTGAACGTGTAGAGCAAGCTTTCCGTATTATACTTCAAGATCCTAATGTAAAAACTATCCTTGTTAATATCTTTGGTGGTATTGTTCGTTGCGATAGAGTTGCTAACGGTATTGTACAGGCTTACAAAAATATTGGTGACATTAATATCCCAATTATTGTAAGATTACAAGGTACTAATGCTGAAGAGGGTAAAGATATTATTGACGCTAGTGGACTTAAAGTATTCTCTGCAATTACATTGAATGATGCAGCAAATAAAGTTGCTGAAGTAATGGCATAAACATAGCTTTGTAGATATACTACAAGCTTATTGAAAATACAAAAAAACCATCTGAAAAATATTTTTCAGATGGTTTTTCTTTTTATATAAATATTTTTACTAGAAACCAACTATCAATCTGGATACTCTATTCTAATGTGATAAATATTTAGCAGCTTTTTCTTAAAAACCTTTTTGGCAGTATTTATTTCGCGAAGGCTAATATTTGCATTATTATATTGCCCTTGCTCCAGTTGACTTTTGATAA
>JAOZPM010000201.1:0-3520 GCA_029932765.1 Bacteroidales bacterium
TTTAGGGATTTCAAAAGCAAACACTTTTTCGTTAATAAGATGTTTTATTAAGCTGATAAAGAGAATGCTGCTCAGTATGAAGCTAGTATTTTGAAATAGGTATCCAATACTAAATATACTTGATTTTATGGCTAGTATAGCTCCTCCTAATAGTCTGTTTGTTAGTGATAAATCTGACATTCTCATATAATTGCCAGGAGCAAGAATTGTTATTAGAGAGAATATAAGAATCATAATACCAATAATTAGCTCTATTTTTATATTGCGTTTGTGGTTGTAGTAGCTAGCGATAATAAATAATAAGGATGTAATTGCTAAAGGGATTACAGATAGCTCAATTAGTCCTATAATTATAATTGCCAAAATTGAATTATAGATAAAATACTTGCTGTTAGATAATCTATTTGTTCTATTAAAAAAGTAGTTAGCAATGAAAATAAGATGTAAACTTAGTCCAAGTTGATAGGCAGTAACACTTGGAAACCAATATAAAAACTCTAGCACATCTGGAATGCCATTAATAAATATTATATAGAATGAAAGAGAAAAAATAATTACCTTTCTTACGGAGGTAGTTTGCTTGCTAATAGATTTTATAATCGTAAATATGCTTAATATAAAGGATAATTGAAAAAATAGTAAGCTGAGTCTAAATATATATATAGACTCAAACCTCAAAGGATCAAAAGCCCCAATAAACATACTAGCATACCGTCCTGACCAATGTAAATACATATCTTTTACGAAAGGTAAAACGCCCAACTCATTTACTTTAGCAGCAAAGAAGAAATCATCGCCTTGTGGGTGTACAAATAGTATTAATGCAAAGAATGGGAATATTAAGATTAATAAACCTATGATTAATAAGTATTCTTGTTTTTTGGTCATTCTAATAATTGCTAATCTAATTATTGATTTTTACTAAAATCAAAAATACATAATATCTAATCCAAATAAATATATTTATTTTTAAATAATAATATATATTGTGTAACTTTTTATGGACAGTGGCGTCAATAAAAGGTGAATTGAGCATAAATATAATTCCATAAGGAATACTTTGCTCATACAAATTGTTATATCAAGAAAGAAAAAGTTTTATGAGATTATTATTTATTGCAATAATTATATTAGTTACAACATCCTTAAATGCACAGCAGACGTATGATCTTACAGGCCAAGTGAAGAATAATGATGGAGGTAAGAGTCTTGAATTCTGCTCAGTGGTAGTATTGAATGATGATAATAAAATAATTAAAGGAGGAATTACTTCTGAGAAAGGTTTCTTTAATATCCCTATTGAGGCAGGTAATTATAAAATTGCAATTAGTTTTATTGGTTTTCAGAATGATACTATAAGTATTGGTACAATTAACGCCAGTAAGTTTCTTGGAGTTTTTAAGTTAATACCAAATAGTGAAAGTCTTAAAGGTGTTAGTATAAAGGGTAATTCAAATATCTCTGTTATTGATAAGGATATAAAGATTGTAACTGCTGAAATGCGTAAGGGAAGTATAGATACCAAGGAAATTCTTGAGAAAATAAATGGAGTGTCTTATGATAGATATGCCAATACAATAAAGGTTGATAATAATAAGAATGTGATAATCCTTGTTGATGGCGTGGAGAAAAGCCAAGAGTATATTAAGAATCTAGATCCTAAACGATTGAATAGGGTAGAGATTGTACGCGACCCTGGTGGGCGATATGGATTGGAAGGTTATGCTGCGGTTATAAATGTAATTCTTAATAAAAACTATAGAGGAACTGAAGTATTCTTTTATGATCAAGCAATAGTGGATAGAAATCCCAATCAACCAGATTTACTAGTGCCAATTAATAATTTATATGTTTCATTAAATCAAACTGTTAATAGTTTCAATTTTTATGCTACTGTCAGTCATAATTATATACATTTTGGTATTCCCAATAATACAATTACAGAGTTCGAAGGTGGTAGAACTATAACTCAAACTCCATTTGGTGATGAGGATAATGCTTTTGAAACCAATAAAAACATGAATTATACTTTTGGAGCAGATTATTATATAAATCCTAAGCATAGTGTTAGTTTTGAAACAAGTATTAAGAATTTTCCAAAGGCAAATTCTGCTGGTGATGTTACATTCCAAACTTTGGAAATGCTGAATTCTGATACACTAAATTTATATACTCTTAAATCAAACTCAAACTCAAATTCGGTAAATACTTATAGTACTTTGTTTTATAGAGGGAAGCTTTCTAATAAGAGCAATCTGAAGGCGGATTTTTCTTACTCAAACTCCAATCATGATTACGAGAATAATATTGAGCAAGAGAGTTTGTATTTACAAACCGATATAGGAAATACTAAATCAGATTATACAAAGTTTAATGTGGAGTTAGATCATAAGTTGACAGAAAAAATGAGCTTTCAGATTGGCTATTCAAATGTATGGAAACAAAGCAAGAAAGATTATAATATTTCATTAGAAGCATTAGGCGCAGGTTCTTCAAATTCTGACGATTATAAGTTTAATTCCAACGAAATACGTAATATGCTTTATGGATATTACTCGTATCGTATGAATAATAAATTGAGCATGCAAGTGGGAGTGGCTGCTGAGCATAGTCAGTTGAATGTACAAGGAAATAAGAATAATTATATGATATATCAGCCTTTCTTTACTATGATGTATAAAGTTCATCCTATGTTGAGTCTTAAGCTGAAATATCGTTCAAATAGTGATTACCCAACAAGTTCGCAAACGGATTCCACTCTTGTTAGGGTAGATCCTTATAATATTGCACAAGGTAATCCTGATTTGGCGCCTACAGTTGTTCATAGAATATCTTTACGTATTCAAGCTCTGCAGGGATTAATTTCTTTGGAACCATATTATCATTTTTCAAACAACTATATTGGACAAATAGGTAAAGTGCTAAATGATTCTACATTTGGTTATACTTATAAAAATGTGGGTTTTTATCAAAAAACAGGTTTAAATCTTAATATTACTATTCCCATTGGAAAACGATTTGTTATTCAAAATGGTTTTGATTTTTATTCCAGTAAAATTGACCTTGGGGAGCATGGTATTAATACATTAAATGATTGGGAGGCAGATATAAAGGCTATTATGCTTGAGAATGGTAAAATACCGATGGTAATATTAATGTATCAACGTGCAAATACAAAGCAGATTAATAGCATGGGTTATTCTCGTGGCGAAAATGACTATTGGATGGTATATATCCAAAAGGAATTAATGAAAAAGAAACTTTCCTTGGCTTTTGGTTTTATGATACCAATTGATTTTGGAGTAAATTACGAACAAGATACTTATGCGGCAGTTAATGGATATCAAACTACTACTACTAATGATATAAGTGTTCTTAAAAGGCTATTTATTCTAAATCTAACGTATAGATTTAATAAGGGTAAAATTGTTCATAAAACAGAAAAAGATATTGAAAAAGATATTGAAGATTATGGTGGTAAAAGTCTGATGTAGACTTCGGCTCCGCTCAGTCTACGTCT
>JAOZPM010000086.1:0-13206 GCA_029932765.1 Bacteroidales bacterium
ATTTATACTCGAAAATATAATTAAGATAATTGCAAATAATTTGTTCATTGTTTTTATTTCAATAGCCAATCATATTTATTAATTGTATTCTCAAATTCTATTTTCATGGAATCTTTAATTGGAATAGCTGGTGGCGATTTCATTTTAAGAGGGTCGATGGGAGTACCACTTTTATAAACTCTAAAATCTAAATGAGGCCCTGTTGAGCGTCCTGTTGATCCAACATAGCCAATGGTTTCGCCTTGTTTTACAAATGCCCCAACTTTTAATCCTTTTGCATATCTTGATAGGTGAGCATAGCCTGTAGTATAAGTACCATTATGTTTTATTTTTATATATTTTCCATAGCCACCTTTTCTGCCAACATATGTTACCTTGCCATCACCAATAGTATGTACTGGAGTGCCAGTAGGTGCAGCATAATCAACACCATGGTGAGGGCGGCGTATTTTTAGAATAGGGTGCATACGACTATGACTAAATCTTGAACTAATACGGCTATAACGTAAAGGTGCTTTAAGAAATGCACGACGTAAACTTCCTCCTTCTTCGTCAAAATAATCCTCCAAACTATCTTGTACAAATATATATGCTTTATAATTATGGTCGAAATGAACAAACTGACAAGCAAGCACTTTTCCTAAACCAATATAGGTGCTGTCAATGAATTTTGTTTCGTAAATAATCTTATAACTATCGCCTTTCTGTAATCCGTAAAAATCAATAGTCCAAGCATATATATCAGAGAGCTCCATTGATAACATTGGGTCGTAACCTTCGTTTTTAAGACTTACCCATGGCGAACTTTCTATTATTCCTTCTGCCAAATTTGTATCAATCCTTATTGGAAGCTGATGCTCGGTGGCAATAATACTATCTATAAAATCAAATTTTACATAATTGGTTTTATTCAAATGATAAATTATATAATCCGTTTTATTAGTTGTGTCTTTTTTCCTAAATGTATAGTATGTATCTCCTGTACGCATATATTTTACATCAAAAATTTCTTTACTTGCATTCACAGCTTCAATTACTCTAGGGTAGCTTATGCCATTATTTTGAAGTATATTTGAGAAAAACTCATTCTTCTTAACACTGTTCTTTTGAATTATATAGTCATTTACTAAAATTCCAAATTTCGTCTTTGCAATTTCTTTTTCAATGGAGGAAATAGAGTCCTTAGAAGTTACAGTGTCAATATTTATACTGTTGTTTGTATTACAGCTACTTATGATAATAGTAAGAACTATTGCTAATATTATATGTATTTTATTCATTATTCTATTTTAGATATTTCAACAAAAGTAGTAAAGCATTGTATTCAATTTATTAATGTTTATAAAGAGTTATTAGCATTTTTTAGTGAATAAAAATGAAGTATATTTGCATGTATTATCAAACTAATTATGGCATTAATATATGCTGAAATATAACATTAAGACATGAAAATAATAGGAAATTTGATTTGGTTTTTGTTTGGAGGAATATTTATAGCAATTGAATATTTTATTTCAAGTTTGTTGTTGTTTGTTACTATCATTGGGATTCCTTTTGGAATTCAAACTTTTAAATTGGGTTTATTAGCATTATGGCCATTTGGCAAAGAGGTGGTTTATAGAAATAAAGAATCCTCTTTTTTATGGACAATAATGAATATTATTTGGTTTTTTATTGGTGGAATATGGATAAGTTTAACTCATCTAATATTTGGAGTTGTTTTCAGTATCACTATTATTGGTATTCCTTTCGGAAAACAACATTTTAAACTAGCGTCAGTTGCATTAACACCTTTCGGAAGAGAGATAATATAAATTACAATATCGAAAATATCTAGCGTATATTTGCATTCTAAATATCAGAAAGTTATATAAAAAAAATATTATATTTATGACATTAATTAAATCAATTTCAGGGATTAGAGGAACAATTGGTGGAGAACCAGGAGATACATTAAGCCCTTTGGATGTAGTAAAATTTGTTTCAGCATATTCTACTCAACTTCGCAATAAGTTTAAGAATAAAAAGATAAAAGTAGTACTTGGGCGTGATGCTCGTATTTCTGGTCCAATGGTAAACCATGTGGTTATTGGTACATTAAATGCCATGGGAATAGATGTGATTGACCTCGGGCTATCAACAACTCCAACGGTGGAAATGTCTGTTATTGACCATAAAGCTCAAGGTGGTGTTATACTTACGGCATCTCATAATCCTAAACAATGGAATGCACTAAAACTCCTAAATGAAAATGGTGAGTTTATTAATGCCTCAGAAGGAGCAGAGTTGTTGGAAATTGCCGCAAAAGAACAGTTTGATTATGCTCAGGTTGATGATTTGGGTAATACCACTTATGATACTAATGCAATAGCAAATCATATTAAGCATATTCTAAATTTGGATTTGGTAGATGTGGAAGCAATTCGTAAAGCTAATTTTACTGTAGCTCTTGATGCTGTGAATTCTACTGGAGGAATATCTATACTTCCATTATTAAAAGAGCTAGGAGTGGAAAATACTGTGGAGCTTTATGTGGAGCCAACGGGTCATTTTCCGCATAATCCTGAGCCTCTTCCTGAGCATTTAACAGAGCTTTCTGCTGCTGTGGTAGATAATAAGGCTGATGTTGGCTTTGTGGTTGATCCTGATGTTGATCGCCTTGCTATTGTTATGGAAAACGGTGAGATGTTTAATGAAGAATATACCCTTGTGGCTGTTGCAGATTATATTTTGCAACATCAGCCAGGAAATACAGTTTCTAATATGTCGTCTACTCGTGCTTTAAGTGAGATTACCAAAAAACAAGGGCATAGCTATTCTGCATCAGCAGTGGGCGAGGTGAATGTGGTAGAAATGATGCGCAAAACCAATGCAATTATTGGCGGTGAGGGTAATGGTGGTATAATATACCCAACTCTTCATGCTGGTCGCGATTCCTTGGTAGGTATTGCTTTATTCTTGACGTATCTAGCAAAAAGAGATATTAAAGTTTCTGAGCTCAGAGCTGAATATCCAGCGTTTTTTATAAGTAAGAATAAGATTCAACTAAAGCCAGAAATGGATGTTGATACTATTCTTATTAAAATGGAAGAAAAATATTCTAATGAAAATGTATCTACAATTGATGGTGTAAAAATTGATTTTGCAAACTCATGGGTTCATCTTCGTAAGTCGAATACTGAACCAATTATCCGTATTTATGCTGAAGATTCTTCGCTTGAAAAAGCTGATGATTTAGCAAATATAATTATTAACGATATAAAATCTTTTATGTAATGGGAGCACCTTTGGTAAATAAGAAATCACCTCTTAAGCAGGGTATTACTATGGCAATTGTAATGTTTGTAATGAGCTTGGCATGGCAAACTTATAAGCTTGGAGAGTTTAATAAATTTGTAATCTTTGCTTCCGTTGTTGGAGGTCTAGTTGGGGGATTGGTTTATGGCATAATTTCATATTTTCGTTATAGGTAGATATTGGTAATCAATATGTTGTAAGCTTATCAACTGTTATTAATTGATAACTTTTGAAGCGAATAGATTAGGTGAGAATACCATAGTTTGATAGTTAATTAAATATGATAAAACGATTAATTACACTTATTGTTATAATAGGACTGTTAATGTCGATAGCCTGTAAAAAGTATACTACTGCACCTCCTAGTGGCACAGATAAGCCATTTCATACAGGAGAAGTAGTATATGTTTCAGATTATCAGACGGAAGGCTATTATACCTCTATTGATGAGAGTGGTACAACATATAGTGGTTACCTATGGACGCAGTATAAGGTTGGTGATTTTATAACTGTACAATTTAATTAAGAAGCAATAATATGATTTATCTCGATAATGCGGCAACAACGCAAATGGATGCCAAGGTGATTGATTATATGCATGAATTAATGCACAATCATTATGGAAATCCTTCTTCTATTCATGCTTATGGCCGCCAGGCTAAGGTGTTGGTAGAGAATGCGAGAACTAAGATTTCGTCATTATTAAAGGTTTTTCCTGCAGAAATATTTTTTACCTCTGGAGGTACCGAGGGGATAAATACTATAATTAACGGAGTACTATGTAAGCCAGAAATAACAAAGGTAATTACTAGCCCAATAGAACATTCTGCAATGCTAAATAGCATAAATCATTATTCTAAATTATATAATGTGGAGCTTTGTATGCTTGCTGTTGATGATAAAGGAAATGTTAATCTTAAAGAATTAGCTACCGAATTGGAGAATCATGATGGGAAATCATTGGTTAGTTTAATGCATGCTAATAATGAAATAGGAACATTGCTATCCATTAAGAAAGTTGGTGAAATTTGCAAAAAAAACAATGCTTTATTTTTATCAGATACCGTACAAACCATAGGTAAGTTTAGGAATGATTTTTCGGCAGGATATCCTGATTTTGCAATAGGTTCAGCACATAAGTTTCATGGACCTAAGGGTGTTGGGTTTGTTTTTATAAATGGAAATAATAAAGTAGATCCTTTATTTATTGGTACACAAGAGCGAAATATGAGAGCAGGTACCGAAAATATCTTTGCTATTGCAGCTATGGCCAAAGCTATGGAAATTG
Organism: Bacteroidales bacterium; assembly: GCA_029932765.1. Taxonomy (GTDB): domain Bacteria; phylum Bacteroidota; class Bacteroidia; order Bacteroidales; family UBA1556; genus UBA6267. The sequence continues at coordinate 4,586 of JAOZPM010000086.1, forward strand.
CTTACGAAAATATGGACTCAGTTATCAAGAAATATGCTGAGCTTAAATCCTATTTATTGGATACAATAAAAAGTGAAATTGGTAATATATCTTATAATGGAGATATTGATGGGCTTCCAAATCTTATAAATATAGCTATTCCTAAGACTGCCAATAACGAAATGCTACTAATGAAATTTGATATAGCAGGAGTGATGATTTCTGGAGGAAGTGCTTGTAGCTCGGGAGCTCTTAAAGATTCTCATGTAATAAAAGCACTTGGCAAAGCCAATGAATATAGAGCAATCCGTATTGCTTTTAGCAAATATACTACTACTGAAGAAATTGATAAGTTTATAGAAGTATTAAAGAAGGTATAATACCAAAAAAAGATCAAAAAAGAATATTTTTATAAATGATCATAAAATTCGAGCTACCCACGGCATGATTTATTATAAAGAAAAGAAGCTCGATGAATTCCTAACCCACGCTCGTAAGTTGGAAAAAAGTATGGAAGGGAATAGGTAGAATTAAGAATGTAGAATTGAGAATTAAGTCTTTACAGCCAAAGTGATAATAATTACAGATTTAAGGAGAATTATTTAACTTCTATCCTTAGTTCAGCATTCATAGTTTTCAAGTATTCTTCAATGGGATTTAATTTCATTCTTTTTCTTAAAATAGAAAGACTATCTGGTGAAGCAAGATTATTCCCTAGATAGTATACTTGTTTTAAAGAGTCATAAGACATTTGCGTACCATAAATTTGGTTCTTACCTTCATATTTTAAAATTCTATCAATGTATGTAGCATATTGATTCTTAAAAAAATCATCAATTTCAGCATTTTTTCTTAATAATGGTTCATACTTACGCATTAACTTTACATCTCCACAATGTTGAAACACTAGGAATAAAACATAGTTAGAAATTTGTCCAACATCCTTTGTAAGTACCCAACCGTAGATCTCAATTATTTCCTCTGCATCTTGCACGTTTTTATCGTTAATTTCTTTTTTCATTTTCCAATAATAGTCAGAAGAATCAGGATAAATATTCATGAGAGTATTATATGACTGGTCTAAAACGTCTATAGTCATTAGTTGTTTCGATAGATCAGGATAATTTAAATCTCCAAATTTTGCTTGATATTTTTCAAACCTAATATCAACTACATCTTTCCAACGACTATCATTTACTAAATTTATCAATTGTCCATTCGATAATCTCCAAGCTGACGAATCAAGGGATGAGTTAATCAAATCTAAATTATAAAATGCAGAATCTAAATTATTTACAAGAGCGTAAATGTATGTAATATTGTATAAAGTATTTATTGACTTATCAATTTCTAATGATTTGTTATAGTTTTTTATAGCAGCATCAAATTCGCCAAGCATTTTCAAACTATCGGCTATAATTTCGAATTTATTATTGGGACGTTTTTGTATTAATACAGAAGTGTCTACTTTCTTTGGTGAGTGAGAGTTACATCCAAATATTACTAATCCTGTAATAAAAACAATTACAGCCATTAATAAGGTGCCTTTTTTCATAAGTTTCAATTTTACATTCCTAATCATATAATGATACAATGGTTCAATTATACAATACATTAAATCATTATACCATTACACCATTACACCATTAAATCATTACACCATTAAATTCCTAATTTCACATTCCTAATTCTTATACTTGGTCTTCCGCAAACCACTCAGCATAGCTGGTGGCAGTTTCGTGTAGTTTAATGGCAACTAATTCAATACCTTCTGGTAATTCAGGAATAATTCTGTCGGCAAAATCAATAACCATATTTTCGCATGTAGGTTGGTAATCAACCATATGTGTTCGTCCAAATAACTGATTATTTTCGGTAAGCCATTCGCTAGGAGTTTCGCTATTAATTACAAATGCATGATCTAGCGGGTCCACAATTAGTCTATTTACAATCTTTTTCAAAGCTCCAAAATCCATAACCATTCCACGTTTTGGCGACGATTTATCCCAATTTGGAGTAGCCTTTATGGTAACTGCCAATTTGTATGAGTGACCATGAATATGCTGACATAAGCCATCGTAATTAAGCAGCGAATGAGCCATCTCAAATTCAAATTCTTTAGTAAGTCTTATTTTTGTCATAGCTTTATTAGTTTTAAGGTTTTGTGTTGATTGTATCTATTGCTGATACCTATAAAGTAAATCCCTGCTTCCAAACTAGATATATCAATTTTTATATTCTTACCATATGCTTCCGAATGTAATAACGCTCTACCACTAATATCAATAATATCTATTGAATAGTTAGAATTATTATTCTCTACGGTTATATGGATTTCAGAATTTGCAGGATTTGGATAATAACTAAATAGTAATTCAGTGCTTAGTTCTAAACCAGTATTTGGAAACCAAACAGAATCAACCCACTCGGGATGGTCAATATATGGATTACGATTATTTTGAATACCATAAACAGCATTATTTCTTTCAATTTCTTTTGTGCTTACAGTATCTTGAATATGCCATTGATATAACATATTCAAAGCCCATGTTTTAGGCTCAGCGCCATCTACCATGGCGCTGCCTGACCAGTTTGCATCTTCACCAAAGTAGCGTGTTGCCATATAAAAATATGTTCTTGCAAAATCGCCTTTATATTCATCAATGGGCTCAAATACAGTTCCCGTATATCCTGCTGTCGTATTTGGTCCAAGTTTACTTCCGTTTTGCGAAGTCCATGTTGCATTACTAACTTCTCCAAAAGGATAATTTGATCTTCTACCATTCACATAGCCATCAGTAGGATATATATGAAAAATATCTGTAATCATAGGGTTCGCATTATTGAACCAACTTTTTGGAAAAGAATGCTCTCTATTATAACAAGAATTTTCGCCACTATAGTTCCCACATTGATCCGAAACAAAAGTGTATTCGTAAGGTGGAGTGCCTCCAGGGTTATCGGAGTACATATCCCAAACTTTGCCATTAGCCTTTTTATCAGTAGTTTGGCATGAGGTCCAAATCTGAGAATAGGATATTACTGTATGATTATCAATTATATCGTGTAATGCTTGTTTCATAATGTCTCCCTCTTTCCCAATAGCATTGTCGTAATAATTTGGTGGAATTTGTGCTATTGTAACACTGCTTACTAGGAAAACTAAATATAAAATATACTTCATAATTTTTTAATTATTTTAAATAATCTATTAACTAATCCCAATATTTATTAGGACTGAAGACTGCGAACTGAAGACTGCATACTAAATTCTATTTATCAAATAACAACCTATCACCTCTAAAATCCTCCATAAACTCACCATCATTATAAACAAGGCTACCATTTACAAAAGTTTTAAGAACTTTAGATTTAAACTCTTTACCATCAAATGGCGACCAGCCAACTTTATATAGCACATTTGATTTATCAGCAGTCCATTTATTATCAAGGTCTACAACCACTAGGTCAGCAAAATACCCTTCCTTAATAAACCCACGCTTTTCAAGAGAAAAACAATCAGCAGGAGCATGACACATTTTTGTAACTATTTGCTCAAGGCTAAGTTCTCCACGGTGATAAAACTCTAACATAGAAACCAATGAATGTTGTACTAGTGGCCCACCCGATGGTGCATCAAAATAGTTATTATCTTTTTCATCGGCAGTATGTGGAGCATGGTCTGTAGCTATTACATCAATTTTATTGTCAATAAGAGCTTGCAATAAGGCTTTTCTATCAGTTTCGGTTTTTACTGCTGGGTTCCATTTTATTTTTGTACCGTAAGTATCATAATCCTTATCATTAAAAATAAGATGATGAACACAAACCTCTGCCGTAATTTTCTTTTCCTTTAAAGGTGTTTTATTATCAAAAAGTCCCATTTCTTTGGCCGTAGTTAGGTGCAAAACGTGCAAGCGAGTATTATTTTCCTTTGCAAGTTTTACTGCCATCGACGAAGATAGGTAACAAGCTTCTGCAGAGCGAATAAGAGGATGCATTCGTATTGGCATATCTAAACCATACTTTTCCTTAAATTCCGCAGTATTCTTTTTTATTGTAGCTTCATCTTCGCAATGGGTCGCAACAAGGGTAGGAGCCTGACTAAAAATGCCTTTCAATGTTTCGGGATTATCAACAAGCATATTTCCCGTTGATGAGCCCATAAAAACTTTAATTCCACATACATTCTTGGGATTCGTTTTTAATATTTCATCCAAATTATCGTTTGACGAACCCATATAAAAGCTAAAGTTAGCCATAGATTTTCTAGCGCCATCTTCATATTTTTTCTCCAATAATTCTTGAGTAAGTATTGGAGGATTATTATTAGGCATATCCATATATGATGTTACTCCTCCTGCAATAGCAGCACGACTTTCGCTTGCAATATCAGCCTTATAAGTAAGCCCTGGATCTCTAAAATGTACTTGGTCGTCAATTATGCCTGGGATAATATATTTGCCATCAATATCAATAATATCAGCATCAATTTCTGGGGTTTCTCCTTCGTAAATAGCTTTAATAAGTTTACCATCTATTAGAATAGAACCACTAAATATTTGATTATTATTTACAATATTTGCATTTTTAAGAAGTATCATTTTTTATAGGTTTTAGGGTTTTCTAAAGAATTATACTAATGTTTACTTTTTATGATATAGTATGCCACTTATTTTAAGTAAAGTATCCATAATAACTATCTTTGTATTAACGTTTCTAGAAATATGGTAGACAGCATCATTCAGTACTTTTGATATTTCATCAATATTATTATAATTTACAAATTTACTGAACTTTTGAATAAAATCTAGCTCTGCACCACTAGCTTTTACTAGCTCGTAATTATTTAGCGATTGATAATTACACATTCTTGATATCTTAAGGCCATAAAGAAGAAGTTGTTTTATGTTCTCACGACCAATTTTACCTGTTTCATCAGAAATTTTACGCATTTTGGCAAACTGCCGCCCATATGCAAAAAGCATCATATTCCTAAAAATTTCAAAATTAGGATTAAGCTGTTTTTCATTGGCAATTATGGGTATAATGTTTTTAAAATTCCCATCGGCAACATTAACCATTGATTCTATTGTTTGAGAATCATAATTGAAATTATTTTTTAGGAAATTTTCGATACTCTTATTATCAAGAGGCTTTAATTTTACCAATTGAGTTCGTGAAGTAATGGTTTTAAGTATATTATTTGGTTCTTCAGTTATTAATATGAAGAGTGTTTTCTCTGGTGGTTCTTCCAAAATCTTAAGTATTTTGGGAATTGAATCATGGTTCATTTTTTCTATTAACCATATAATCATCACTTTGTAATTACCTTCGTAAGCACTTATTCCTAAGGTTTTAATAATGCTATTTGCGGTATTTACACTTATGTTTCCTTGCTTATTTTCTATGCCAATTTTCTTATACCATTCTGGTGCGCTGAGATAAAAATTACTTTCTAAAAGAGCTTCTCTCCATTCGGTAATAAAATTATTGCTAATGGGTTTAGTAGGAAAGCTTTTTGTTCCTGCAACAGGAAATGCAAAATGCAAATCGGGATGAGCAAGCTTTTGATATTTTATACAGCTGGGGCATACGCCACAAGAATCAGCTATTAATTCGCTCTGAGAGTCTAAAGTTTGCTTATTATTACAAGCAATAAATTGAGCATAAGCAATAGCTAAAGCTAATTTCTCGCTTCCTTCGGCTCCCATAAAGAGTTGGGCGTGACTAATCCTTTTGTTTAAGGTAGTAGTAATCAGCCTATTCTTTAATTCTATATGTCCTACAATGTCTTTAAATAGCATTGTTCAAAGGTAAAATTAATTACTTCTAGTTTTGAAAAAAAAATGTTTTGTTTTATTAAAATCATGCTAATATTTGTTTTATTATTATTATAGAGACTGCATAGGTAGTAATGATTGTTAAATATTTCACTAGAAATGGCATTTATTAAAATAAATAATAAATATTAATTAAGATACTACCTTTTTTTTTATCTTTGCGATTGTAAAAATACACCGCAATAATATATGGAATTTGATTATTCAGATATAAAATACTACGAAGATGATGAGCTGAAATCGGCTTTAGATCGTGTTATTAAAGAACCTACATTCGATAAGATTTGTAAGTTTGTAGAGCCAGATATCACTAAGGAGAAAGTTGTTGAGACTTTATTGTCGTATAAGACGATTAAAGAATTTCAAGTAAATTTCATTCTTAAGGTAATTAAGAAATTAATTAGGAGAAGTATTACGAATCTTACTTCTAGTAATGCTAATAACTTCAGTAGTAATAGTACTGATAAATACCTTTTTATCTCAAATCATCGAAATATAGTGATGGATGCTTCATTAATAAATCATGAACTGCATACAGCATTTAATAAGGATTTTGAATCTACTGCAATAGCTATTGGTAATAATTTGCTTGGAATTCCTTGGGTAAAGGATATGGCAAGACTTAATAAGAGTTTTGTTGTAATTCGTGATGCAAGTGTTCAGCAAATGCTTGAAAACTCTATTAAATTATCTAATTATATGCGTAGCCTTATTAGCGAAGAAAAAAGCTCTGTTTGGTTAGCACAAAGAGAAGGAAGAGCTAAGAATGGTAATGATATGACTCAGCCAGGCCTGCTGAAGATGCTTCAAATGTCGGGGCCTAAAGATTTTGTAGAAAACTATAGTCAGTTGCATATTGTACCTGTGGCAATTAGCTACGAAAATGATCCTTGTATTTCTGATAAAGTAAATGAATTATGCGCCATAGAAGTAGATGGCAAGTTCGAAAAAGGACCATTGGACGACTTTAATAGTATGTATAATGGGTTGATGGGGTTCAAAGGTAGAGTACATATCGATTATGGTAAAGAGATTACCGAGGATATACTTAGAAAGATTGATGAAGAAGCTCCTCGTAAGAATGATAAAATAAAAGCATTGGCAGAATATATTGATAGTTTTATCTATAGTAATTATAAGCTGTGGCCAAAAAACTATATTGCAACTGATTTTATTAATAAGAATAAACAATTTGAAAGCTTTTATACTGCAGAGGATAAAGATCACTTTGTGAAACTTATGGCAGATAAGTTAAAGGATATAAAATATGCTGATGAATTAAAGGAAAGCATATTCCTTAAAATGTGGGCAACTCCTGTAAAAAATGCTTTTAAGAATGATGATAAATACACTTTTGACTTTTAGCAGAAAGTAAAATTCATAAAAAAAGCTCTTATTATTATTTAATAAGAGCTTTTTTTATGAAATGAATTTCTTATTCCACATCTATACTTGCTACAACCTCACCTTTAATAGTTATTATAGTGGCATCTGTAGAAACATTTGTAAACACTGTAAGTTTCTTATTGAAAACACCCATAATATCTGTAGTTGTATATCCTACTTTAAATTCAGCAGTTTGACCAGGCATTAATGGCTCTTTAGAATATTCAGGCTCAGTACATCCACATGATTTTACAACACGAGTTATAAAAACCATTTCTTGAGAATTATTAGTGTATTCAAAAATTGCATTTACATCTTTTGCTCCTTTTAGTACTTTTCCAAAATTGTGAGTAGTTTTATTGAATTTTACTAGTGTATCGCCTAGGGCTTTTAGATTATTTGTATCCAAAGCAAAATTCATTTGACTTGCAAAAAGTATAATTCCTATTATTAGTGATAGTTTTTTCATTCGGTATTTATTATTATCATTACTAAAAGTATAATTTCTAGCCAGCAACAGGTGTAAAGCCTTTATTTACATTCTTCACAGGAACTTCTTCCTTTGGTTTGGCAATTACTTCTCCTTTAATATGAAGTATTACCGACTTATTATCAGCATTAGAAGTAATAGTAATATTTTTGTTAAATCTACCAATTCGGCGTGTGTCGTATTTTACATCTATTTCTGAAGATTCGCCAGGTAGAATAGGGGCAGTAGGTCGTTTTGCAACTGTGCAGCCACATGATGAACGTACATTTTGTATTATAAGAGGTTCTTTGCCAGTATTTTCAAACTTAAATGAAAATTTTCCGTTTCCATTTTGTTGAATTTTCCCAAAGTCGTGTTGGTTTTCCTCAAATTGTATATGAGGTAAACTTCCTACTGTTGTATTTGTATTGATATTTATTACCGCAACAAAAAACATTGCAATAATTCCTGTTAGTAATGTTGAAAATTTATTCATTATTCTATTTTTAAAATTTGTTTTTATTACAAGCACTATGCCGTAATTATTATTTGAAAAATTCGTCTAAATTATTAGTGGGGTCGCCCCAAATAGCTTTATGTTTTCCTATGACAATCGGTCGGTTCAAAAGTTTAGGGTGCTGTACAATTATTCTAATCCACTCATCTTCATTAAAGTTTTTGCCTTTGAAGTCAGACTTAAAAATAGCCTCCTGCTTTCTAATCATTTCTGAAGGCTTTTTATTAAGCTTTACAAAAATATCAGATAATTCTTCAATACTAATAGGATTTTTAAGATATTGGATGATTTCTAAATCAACATCCTTGTCTTCCATATATTGAAGGCCTGCTCGGCTCTTTTTGCATCTAGGGTTATGATATATTTTGTACATAGTTTCTATTTTATTTGTAATTGCAAAGATAGGTATTCAATTTATTTATTGCAA
>JAOZPM010000202.1:0-3493 GCA_029932765.1 Bacteroidales bacterium
AATATGAATAAAGGAACATTAGAGGCTGCTAAAAAAGCTACCGCTGCAGGAATTCCTGTTGTACGAGCTACTCGTGTTCCTGTGGGAGCTGTTTTAATACATGGTGAGGTTGTTGACGAAGATTATGGAACAGTTTCTTCTGATGAATTAAATCCACAAAAAGCAAGAATATTATTAATGCTAGCCTTACATAAAGATAAAGATATGAGCAGAGAAAAATTGCAAGAGCTTTTTATTAAGTATTAAAATAATTATTTATACCAATTTGGAATCACCGATAAATCAATATAAAAGTCAAGCAGGTTTCAAATTGGTATTATTTTTTTTTATAAATCTTAAATAATTAACATATGAAAATTCTATTAACTATATTATTTGCAACTCTAATTTTTAATATTGGATACTCGCAACGACAAGGTGACACAACTACATATAGAAATCTAATTCCTAACGAAAAACAAGAGCTCTTAAAGAATGTTGATCTTATCATGAATATGCAAACAGGCTTAAGAAACGACTTTCAAGATGGAGAATACTTAGGAACTAAATTTAAATTTGAGCAATTTAGACTTGAATTCAAAGGTTATGTACATGAAAAAGTATTCTTTCGTTTTCGTCATCGCTATACTAGTGATTTTGAACCACAATCCATCGACAAGATTATTAAAGGGGTTGATTTTGCATACCTCCGTTTTGATTTATCGGAGAAATGGCAATTTACTTTTGGTAAAACTTATGCCGACTGGGGTGGATATGAATTTGATTTAAACCCAATAGATATCTACGAGTATTCTGATATTATAGAAATGGCTGACAACTTTCTTACAGGCGGTGAAGTTCACTATAATGCCAATAAGAACCATTCATTTGGCTTTCAAGTATTAGATTCACGAACTGGTTCATTTGACGATATTTATGATAGTGTCCCAAATATTCAAGCATCTAAAACACCTTTGGCAGTTGTTTTTAATTGGCGAGGAAGTTTTTTTGATGGCAAATTCTCTACAATATGGTCTTATTCGGTTTTTAATGAAGCTGAAAATATGTTTAAAAACTATATTGCACTTGGTAATAAACTTGCACTTAATAAGTTTACTATAATGTATGACTATAAAATAAGCATGGAAGATTTAGATAGAACAGGGATTATTAGTAATGAAGTACCTGATAATATTTATAATTATGCTCTAAAAAACACTCTATATTTTAGTCACTGGTTAAAAGTAGATTATCGTTTTGCTCCAAAATGGCAAATTAGTTTAGTTGGAATTTATGATAAAGCAAAATGGCTTAACGATGCAGACCCTTTGAAAACCACCGACGACTGGAGAACTGCATATACTTTTATCCCTACTATCGAGTATTTCCCTTGGGACGATTTAAACCTTAAATTTTATATGGGTTATGTGGGAAGAATATTTGATTATTCTGATTATGCTACTTCAAGAGTTGGTTTAAAAGATTATACTACTGGAAAAGCAGTTATAGGAATAATATCTCCATTGAACATACTATAATAATTGAGTAAAATAAAGCATTATAAATTAAATAACAAAAACATCAAAAACTATGTTTATAAAATCACTCTTATTATTTAGTCTAGCCGTTTTAATTAGCATGCTTTATTCAAATAATAGTATTGCACAATCAAACGAAAAATTAGCAAAAGCTTCTCAAAACCCTGTTACTAATTTCCTAAATTTCCCTTTTCAAAATAATACAAATTATGGAGTTGGTCCACATAAACGAACGCAGAATGTACTTAATATTCAGCCCGTTATACCTTTTTCTTTAGGCAAAAAGGTAAATATGATTAATAGAATTATTCTTCCTGTAATAACACAACCTTCGTCCACTGAAGATAATAGTAGTACAGGCACAGGTGATTTATTATATACAGCATGGTTTTCTCCAGCAAAAGCAAGTAAAATTATATGGGGTGTAGGTCCTGTACTTCAATTGCCAACATCAACAAGCGATCAATTTGGGTCAGGAGAGTTCGGCATAGGGCCATCTGTTGTTCTGCTAACCATGATAGATAAATGGGTAGCTGGAGCTGTAATAAATAACATAAAAACATTTGGAGATAAAAGTACAAACAAGTTTTTCATTAATTATTTTGTCAATTACAATATGCCTAATGGATGGTACTTGGTTTCAGCACCGATTGTTACTGCTAATTGGAATGCTGCACAAGACCAAAAATGGTTAGTTCCCGTTGGCGGTGGAATTGGAAAAGTTGTAAAATTAGGTGGTAAACTTCCTTTAAGCATGCAATTTCAAGTTTTTAATAATGTAGTAAGACCAGATGGACTTGGCAGTTGGCAAACACGAATTCAACTTCATTTCATGTTTCCTACGAAACAAATGAAAGAACAGATGAATAATAAATAAATATTTTAGTATAATACATATATGGAACTCGACTCTAGGCAAACAATAATAATTGCAGTACTAGTACTGTTTTTAGGGAAATTTCTTAATAAGAAGATTCCTATTCTTCGAAGATATAATATACCCGAACCTGTAACTGGAGGGCTTGTTGCTTCAGTATTTTTTTGGCTTGTATTTCTTATATTTGATATAAATTTTATTTTCAATAATCACTATAGAGATATATTACTAATCTTATTTTTTACATCATTAGGACTCTCCACAGAAATAAAAAGTATAATCAAAGGAGGAAAAGTTCTAGTTATTCTAACTGTTTTTGCCATTGCTTATATTTTTCTTCAGAACTATTTAGGAATTATGCTAGCCAAGGCATTTGATTTAAGCCCTATTATGGGGCTAATGGCAGGCTCTATTCCACTGCAAGGTGGGCATGGCAATGTAGTTTCTTTTGCGCCCATTATTAAAGAGCAGTTTAACCTACAAAACACAATGGAAATAGGTATGATAATGGCTACTTTTGGGTTAATAATAGGTGGTGTATTTGGCGGTCCTATTGCAAATTTCCTTATAAAAAAACACAATTTGAAGGCTGATAACCAAACTGATAATGAAGATATATCTATTGGGTCGAAACATGGTCAAAATCTTAATATTGATTACGACTCTATTCTAAAGGTAATTATTATGCTATTTATATCTATTGGTATAGGCATCTATCTGCATAAGTTGCTAGATCTAATTAATTTTACTTTACCTCTATTTGCAACTAGTATGCTAGGAGGTGTAATTATTGCATCCTTAGTTCCTCTTATTATTCCAAAACTAAAATGCCCAGCAAAATCACCAACTTTGGCCATTAGCTCCGACTTAACTCTAGGGTTATTTTTAGCAATGGCAATGATGTCACTAAAGTTTTGGGAAATTGGCGAAGAATCTATATTTATTATAGTAAGTGTATTGGTACAAACAATCTCAATCTTATTATTTTCAGTATTTGTGATTTTTAGAGTTCTCGGCAAAAACTATGCATCAGCGGTAATAACCGCAGGATATATTGGTTCGGCCATGGGGGCAACGCCTACAGCAATGGCAAATATGG
>JAOZPM010000203.1:0-3484 GCA_029932765.1 Bacteroidales bacterium
ACTTTCGGATAATTGCATGATAGCTTTTTATGGTAATTGCTTGTGACATCTTTCTATAGTAGTTTTAGCTATAATCTATGTCGCTACATGGTGATTTTATATAGAATCAATGCAATTCTATATAATTTGGCTCTAATTCTATATACTTTAGGATAATTCTATAGTCTTTTGTGGTTATTTATACATAAAAAGCACCAAATCTTACAATAAACGTAAGTTTTTAGTGCTTTTGTGTAGTAATTCTATATAGTTTGTACCAAAAACTATATAATTTAGTCTGTTACTTAATAATACTCTTATTATAGAATATCATCAAGTGTTTTTTCTATTATTTGAGTAACATACTTTTTTTCATTATCATTTAATTTATTGAATATCATAGCTATTTGCTTTTGAATTCCATCAAGATTCATTTTCTTATCTAATTTCTTATTCATTAGAAAATATGCCAGAATCATAAGCAATGGTGATATAAAAGGTAAAATACTATCCAATGTTGATTTTTTAGTCTGTTGCTCAATAGTTATCAATGATTTCTCAATTTTCTCAAAATCTATATTTCTATTATTACTGTTCTTGAATTTTTTGAAAGTGTCAAATTCTTCCTTTAAGAATGCTAGTTCTAAGCTCATTCTGGCTAATTCTACCTGTGCTTGATTCGGTATTGTATTAGTTGCAACGGCCTCCTTACTTAATAATTTCTCAAATATGAGCTCTTCACGTTTAATAAGTTGTTCTTCTTTTTGCTTTAAATTAGTATCCCTATTTTTCATCAATAAAAGTACAGACTTAGTCAAATCTTCGGACTTTTCCACTCCTGATAGCTTCTCAGTAGTTTCTATACTAGTTTTAATCTCTTTATTCTCAATAATTCGTAAACCACTGAAAAGCCTCTTGTCCGCTTTGCTAAAACCGATTTGATAATAATGCATAATTACATCTGCTAAAGAAATTTTCTTTCTCATATTTATATGGTATTTACGCTGTTCACTCCTCAAACTTTCATATGTTGGTATATCTATATTAATGAGTAATCCTTTTCTTTTAGTTTTATTCTTTTCCATAATAATTCAATTGTATATTTTAAAAATTCTCTGTTTCCACTGATGGAAACAGAGAATAATTTATATTTTGTAATTAACTGTGTTTGAGAATATTGTATTTCTATCTTGTTTCTAACCTTTTCTATGTTTCCACTGATGGAAACACAGGAAAGAGCTAGTATATAATTGATAATCAACTATTCTAAATGTAAAATACAGCATTATTCTATTTTTGTTTCCAGTTTCTAGGGACTGGAAACAATAGAATTCTCATATGCCTTAATTGCATTTTCATAGGCAACAGAATACTTGTTTTTCCATTTAGATATTTTACTAATTGATATCCCTAATTCTTCAGATATATAGCGGTATGGATGTCCTTTAGCTAGCAAATCAGTAATTTTATATAAATCTGGATCAATCTTTTTTTCTGTTCTCTCTTCGCTCAAATAATCTGTTTCATTACCAAATTCGACAAACTCAAAGGTTAAAAAAGTATCCTCCTTCACTAATTGACATACAATTACATTTTCGGTATCATAGAGTAGCTCACCACTTCTACTAGGTTTTATCTGTTTGATATATCTGATACTTCTATCATGAGCACTTTTACCAATAGCTGAAATGCTATCAGAAAAGTTGCTCAAATGCTTACTCCCAGCCAAGTCATTAATTGTAAAGGGGCTAAATTGATTTCGCTTTGGAGTATGAGCAAGCACAAGAATAGATATATTGTACTTTTTTTTCATTTCATTCAAACGTCGCATAACTTTCATTGCAGCCTGTGTGTCCTGAGTAGTTTGTGAGCTAAGAAAAGTGATGTTGTCTAGTATTACTATGTTTGCTTTTTTATTAGCAATATCAAAGCTTATTTTATCAAATACAACCTCATTAAATTTCTCGTCATTTCCTGTCGATAATTCAGAGATAGTTGCAAAGTCCAATGTGTCGATAAACAAATTGGGGTGCAAAGGATCTTCTATTCCATAGTCATTGGAATATCGTTTTCTAAATTGCCGATCACTTAATTCAAAATCATAAAAAAGCACTACTTGATTTTCTGTTTGATTAGTTAAGCCCAGAAAATTTTCTCCTTTGCACAGAGCTACAGATATTGCTACTGCAAAAATGCTTTTTCCTATACCTGTATCAGCAAACAGTACATGCAATTCGTTGCTCTGCCATACCATGGAAAATAATTGGTCTATTTCTGGCTGACTCCTTGCATCCTCCATGCGCTTTCTTGCAGAACGAATATCAGGCATTTCTGAAATTAACTGTTTCAAAACTTCATTTGGCTTATACTTACTAACTAACTTTAATTTAGTCGTTTCAGGAATCTCTACAGCCTTAAATTCTTTTTTTTGTATTCCCATTTTAATAGCACTTAGTTAAATACCCAAATCTGTTTCCTTCTCGCTTACAAAGCTTAATAATATGTCCATTCAACTCTGGATCCCTTCTTTCAAGCTTTGTTATATCCTGCAATAAAGCCATCACAATATGAAAATCTACGCTATTCATTAATGTGGCAATAAAATTACGTGCTATTGTTAGGTTCTTAATATATCCATTGTTTTTGTCAACAACATATTTGCTCGCTTTACCTTTATTTACATACCGTTTCAAATCAAGTGTCATTCCTTCGATAACAACATCAATGTTATTCACTACTTCGTTTCTTTCGTTCATAAGGCTTAATAATTTGAATCTGAAACAATACCATTCTTAATATAATTCTCTAAATCACGGCGTTTATACCACCATTGATTCGCTGATTTTCTAGCAGTTAACTCACCAGTTTTTCTCTTAAGGTGAAACCATGTTGTTTTACGATTTAGAATCTTCATTGCCTTTATTTGAGGAACATATTCTCCCAACTCATCTTGTTTTTCTTCTTTAGGCTTCTGTTTCACACTTAATCCTTTTCTTACTGCATTTTCAATCAACTCTAGTAATTGGTCTTTCTCAACCATCATAAATACTTTATTCTCACTCATCGCTTATGTGTTTTTTAAATTAATATTTTAGTTCAATCAGTTTTCTCAAGAAAGAAGAATCGATGTTAATTAAAACCGGTCATCGATTATTTCAACTTCTTTCTATTCGTAAATCATCGTCTGATTTTGATTGCACAAAAGTATATCGAGGCAAGAAACTACTTCACGCTATAAGCATGTATGATTAGTTATATTTATGAATTTGGGGGAATATTTAGCTTTATTGGGGAATGATTGTGTATGTGGGCGTATTTTGGGTAGGTGTTTTTTATATATAAAGAGTCAATTACTGCATTTTACAATAATAAATATTATTTCTTTAAATCGTTATAAATCAAAATAGACATTATTAGCCATAAATTAAGCCAGTGATTTTACTTCACAAATAATTAAGAGAAGATAGGGTGTCAATTGGAATGAAAATATAAAACAGATTGAGGA
>JAOZPM010000087.1:0-13076 GCA_029932765.1 Bacteroidales bacterium
GGCAGGTGTAATTCGATGATAAATTTGCATCGTAAATTTACATATATAGCTGTATATTACGATAGTAAAAGATACATAGTGGTTTGCAACAATTAATATGCATCTGCCCTGACACTCAGTAAGAATGTCCAGCATCTTAATAATTAAGTAATTTAATACTTTAACAATTTATCAATTTAGCTCAAACATAATGATTATCATACTCAAAACTACCTAATTATCCATAACTACCTAATTATCCATAAATTAAACAATATTTCTCAAATCACCAAAGCAAATATACCTACATATAGCTATTGGCCATGATTATTACAAGCCGTTATTTTGCACGCATAAATCAAAAAAATAATTATGAAAAAAATATTTTACATCTTAGCAATATTAATAATTGCAACAACTGCAATTAAGGCACAAAATAATGATAGCATTATGCAATATCAAAATACTGCCCAGCGACTTTTAAGCCAAAATAAAGGTTTCACCATTGGTGGATATGGTCAGATAGATTATAACCAACCCATAAGTTCTAGCGAATTTAATAATGGCACATTGGATATACACCGCCTTGTACTTTTATTTGGATATAACTTTAACGACAGACTTAAGTTTGTATCGGAAGTAGAATACGAGCATGTAAAGGAAGTATATGTTGAGCAGGCATTTATGCAATACAAACTCAATGATTATGTAAACTTACAAGGTGGATTATTACTTATCCCTATGGGCATAGTGAACGAATATCACGAGCCTCCTGCTTATAACGGTGTTGAAAGACCAATGGTAGATAAATACATTGTTCCTACAACATGGCGAGAAGTTGGTTTTGGAATAAATGGTAACATTATTGAAGCTTCACTTAAATACCAACTTTATATTGTAAACGGATTTAATGGATATGATGGTAGCAGTCATTTTAGTGCACAAAACGGATTACGCAAAGGACGACAGAAAGGTGCTGACTCATATATAAGTGCTCCAAATTATAGTGCAAAAGTAGATTATTATGGTATACGTGGTTTAAATATTGGATTATCGGGCTACTATGGCAAGAGCCAATCTACTGCTTATGATGGACTTGACAAAAGCGATGAGCAAGCAATAAAATCAGCAGATTCCACAGTAATAAATGTGGCCATGCTTGGTATTGATTTCAGATATCAACTTAAGGGATTAGCTCTTAGAGGTCAGTTTATTTATAGTAAGCTAGGAAATACCGATCAGTATAACCAAATGCTAAACACCGATATGGGGAGTGCTATGCTAGGCTATTATGTAGAAGTTGGTTACGATGTCTTTAGCCTATCGAGCAAATTAAAAAGCCAATTGATACCTTTTATACGTTACGAAGTGTATAATACGCAACATAAGGTTGATGGTAATATACAAAAGGAAGATAAATATAATACTAGCATTATAACTACAGGTGTATCATGGAAAATGACACCACAAGTAGTAGTAAAAGCTGATTACCAATTTTACAAAACAGCAGCAGAAAGCAATTATAATCAAATGTTTAATGCTGGAATAGGAATGATGTTCTAAAAACAATAAATCTCATGCGAGTAGTTGCCATTATAATAATGATAGTGTTTTCTCTTGCTGGCTTTGGTCAGCAAGAGATTAATTATAATCATAAAAAAATAAATAAGTTTATTACGAAAACTTATAAGCTTGATAACTTTACAATGAAAGAAGTGTTTTCCGAATCAGCTAATCAACTAAATGGAAAGTTTTTTACTATTGAATCAGATGCTTCAAATAGCGAACTAATATATATAGGAAGAGTTAAGAGCTGTAGATCGGGAGGCTGTTCCATTGACAGAAATTCAAAGGATAGTAATTACGAATACTTTGATTATATAATTGCTTTTGATGCAAATAATAAAATCAAAAAAATTAAGATCTACAGTTACCAAGCTACTCATGGTCAAGAAGTAACTGCAAAATGGTGGCTAAAGCAATTTTACAATCACGACAACAATAAAGCCTTTGAGGTAAATAAGGATATTGATGCAATATCTGGAGCAACCATATCGGTATATGCTATGGTTGATGATGTAAATTATGTAAATCAAGAGCTCATAGAGATGCTCAAAAATGATAGTATTTTATAATAATTTCCTCTTAAAACAAAAAAGCCCCGAGCAAAACTCGAGGCTTTAGAATAATATTTTTTACTAATACTAGAATGCAAAGTTAACACCAATATTTAATCCATAATTAGAATAAACAGTAGAAGAACGTAATTCATCTTGTGCTTTTGCAGCATCAGGAGTTGGGTTATAAGTACCATTATTAGAAGATGCATCTAACTCATCAACATAATTAGTTTCCTTTTGAATAGTAGTCATTGCAGGTAACATATCAGCACCATCAACCTCATACTTAGTAATTTCGCTAGAAGCACCACGGATAGTTAAACCAGTATATTGTATCTCACCAAATAACTTTAAGTTATCGCTTAGCTCATACTCATAACCAATAGCTCCAGCAAATCCTATAGAGAATTTACCACTATATTCCATTTCAATATCATTAGTAGATTTTGTTACGGCAGTACCGCTAAAACCAGGATTTTCTTCATGAGAAGTAACAAGAGTTTTACCCATTACTGGAACAATAATTCCAAATTTAGTATAAAGACCCATATCAGTTTTAACAACTAATTGAGGAGTCAATCTAAGTTGATTTGACTTTGCTGTAACACTATAAATATAAGGAAAATCAAAAGACATTCCTGGCGCTACTTCGTTCTTAGAAGTAAAATCAACATCAGCAATAGTACCTTCAGAACTCATAAAATAGTCAATTCCAAGTTCAAAACCGATATTATCATTAAAGAAATAACCAACTTTAGCTCCAAATTGTAAGCCTTGTCCCATACTTCCCCATACAATACCTCGAGTACGAGAATCGTTAGATACTACACCTGAAACACTATTTGATACTGAACCTTTCATTTCAGTTCCCGATTCGTGCTTATTAGCACCTATGCCATAACCTAGCTTTGCACCAACATAAAGTTGAGCACTCATTGTTGTTGCTAAAAATAGTGCAACAACTAATAGTAAATTCTTTTTCATAATTTCTAATTTTAAGTTTGTGTTTTTTATTTATCCTAACAAATGTAGATAAATTACTCGAATTAACGCTATCTATTATTCAAATAATTCACAAAGAATTGTTAATAAGATGATTCTATAAATCTAATTAATGATATTCTAATTAATTTTATGAAAAAGTAAATACTAATACAATAAATTAACAGCTAATTATCTTATTGAGCAAGGGTAAATCTAAGGCTTATACCCGCTTTAATATTAGAACTTGGATATTGTGTAGATACAAATGGATTATTAATTACTTGATCATAGAACATCCTGAATGTTAGGCTTCTACTAAACTGATAATCTCCAGAAAAGTTAATAGACATAATACTTTGTCCTTGACTAATTTGATCTATATCTTCAATTAATTTTCTTAAAATAGTCTTATTCTTTCTTATGGAAAAATCCAATTTTAAGTTTATATCACTTTTAAAAGTTTTGGAGCCTCCACCAAGTTTTAGTTTAAGAGGAACGTCCTTAAATCTATAACCTGTACCAACAATTAATTCGTCACTATTGATCTCAGTAATCTGATTATTAGCAAAACTCATGGCAACATTCCTGCTTTTTCGAATAGCTAGCTTAATAATTAAGCTGTTTTCAAGGGTCATATCGAAGTTTATAAGCGGACTATATTGCTCATTAATACTTACCATTGCCATATCATATTTAGGAATATAGTTATTGCCAAGTTGGTCGCGTACCCATGCTACTCCATCATCACCAACTTTATACAATATATTATTGGTAAATGAACCCACAGAATATGTACTTGTATATGCATGCGTTATATTAATCGTTTTGAACCATTGACCTATAAATTCAATTTGCGTAAGACCATTATACGAGAATCTCCAGTTTGGTAACGGAATCTTAGGGAAAGCTACTAAAGTAATATTATCAGGACTTTTACCACTATATGCCGCAAGAAAAGAATATAGCATCACCTCACGGTTTGTTCTAGAATATCCATCAGGATATAAAACACCATTCAATGTGTCTTCTTTATACGTTCCATCCCAAGCGCGAGTACCACTTGATGCAAGCCTTTCGGCTATTGGTAAGAGAAAATCCTTAAAGTTTTCGAAAACCGGACTACTATGGGTTATATCATCCTCACTAATAAAACTTGTTAGATATGTATTATACGACATAGAGAATGAACCAGCTTTGGTAGGAGTATATGAAGCATAAGTGTCCGATAATGTATCATACCTCCAATACTCTTGCGCTATTTCCGAGTAATTTCTTAGGAAAGTAAGCTCTATTTTCATACTAGGAACTGGCTCTATGGAAATCCGCCCATTAATATTTGAAGTATGCTTTACTATTGTAGGATTATTTAATTGCTGACTCTCTGAAATCCAGCCATTTTTAGCAGCTCTATCTGCAATATTAACCTGACTTCCCAAAACAAAATCCCATCCCGGAGCGTAATGATTATTCCAATTGACTCCCAAAGGGCCTGGCGATTGATTAAAGCCTGGCAATACCGTTCCATTGGATTCTGTATACGAGAAATTAGCACTACGCACCATCATCATTACTCTTAAAGAAGCGTCCAATACTATCTTACCCCAATTTTTCTTAGCAGTTTTGGCAGAATCTTGCCCATCAACAGGAATATTCATCCTAAAGGATTTATTTCCCATCATATTTTTCTTTCCTGCTTGGTTTATCTTTTTCAAATAATTTACCTTATTATATAAACGGGTTAAATTACCTGTAATATTTAACTGTTTCTTATTTGAATTCTCTATTGTATTTCCCAAGAACTGTGTGGATAACGGAGCTGCAGTCCATCTATAAGTTCCTCCATATCTGGCAGTCATACTAATCCAGTTCAGTATTGGAATTTTATTAATAGGAACAGCATAATTCACATTATAAATCTGGTTAAAATTGGTTATACGTCCAAAATCAGCAATATTTTGCCATACAGTATCTCTATACTCATTCCATCCCGAAGAGCTCTTGTCTACAATACCTGCAGGTTCATCAATTCGAGCCTGAACGTTGGCTTTATAATCAAGCTTAAGGCTCCTACTGAAATCGTAACGGAGGTTATAATTTCTATTCCAGCTAAATGTTTTAACATAAGTAGGATTAATAATGATAATTGAGCGAGTTTTCTTTCGCATTAAATTCTCATTATATGTACGATTAATATCAGTACGGAAACCCAATTGCTTTGGCAATAAGTTGAAATTAAAATCCTTAATTAGTTGCAAGCTCTTATGCTTTCGCAAAAACTTAATCCGTGCAAATGGTTTATAATTCTTAGGTTTTTTAGTGAAATTATAACCTATTGCCCCTTTATAGCTTTTCTTATCGTTATACTCTATATCAATATTACTATGATACTGCTGCGAATATTGGTAGGTAAAATCAAAATTCTCAACATCATAAATTTGTGGCTTCCCCGTTGTACCTGTTCGCATCTTTTTCATGTTCATAAGGTTAAAGCTGGTTCGCTTTGTATAGTCTGTTGATATTCTTTTTACAGAATCCCTCTCTCCTTTAGTTTTAAAAGTAGCAAGGTCATCCTCATATTTAATATCGGGATTTACAGGGTTGAATTCAGGATCCTTAAACGTTTCGCTAACATCAAAGTGCATTGGAATACGAATTCCCGAATTTTCGTTAAAGAATTTTCCTAGTTCTAGATTTGTAGCAAAGTCATAACCATAGATATTTTCCTGCTGACGTTCATTAACTTTCTGCTCTATGGAACCAAAACCTGCCGTACTAATATTACCAGCTAGAACTACATTTCCTAAATCTGCTAAATCAGCAGCAATAACAGTATTAGCGGCCCACCCTCCTTCTTCGTCAAAATCGGTAACACGAAGTTCGTTTACCCATACTTCAACACATTTATCGAGGCCGTCATCAGCAGCGCTACCGGGTATTGCTTTAGGATTTCTAATACCCATCATAATAGTTTTTACAGAGCTTAATGTAGGGGTTCCAACTATCGTAATCCTATTTTTTCCGTCCATTACAATAAATGGAGTTGACATATTAATAGTTCCATTAGCATTTTCGCGAACGGCAATATTACGAGCCTGTTTTGCATTCAGAAACTTCTGTAATTCTAGGTTAATCTCATTAGCAGAAGGCCAAATAGCGTCATCATCGGTAGTATACCATGGGGTAAGCTCTAAAGGAATTTCGTACTCATAATAGTTTTCTGTAAAATCTGTTCCCAAACGAATAAAGAAATGTAGATCTCCACTCCGTATGTGCTTATCTTGATATGCTTGTTCGGCATGGATAAACATATTTAAATTCTTATATCTACGAAAATCAAAATCAGAGGTTTTATAGGCCGCACGAGCATCTCCATCTTGCAAATTGCAGACCTTAAGAACAACACTCTGCTCATTCATTTGCGAAGTACGAGCAGGATTATAAGCAAGCTCTCTTTCAATCCCTGGAGGCAATACATAAGGAATGGGGCTACGCTTACCATTCTCTTCAATATTAACACGAGTAACATCAAAACTTGTAGTTCCATTACCATTACCAGGAATATAATCACCAGGAGATAGTAGCTCATCACCATATTTACGCCACTCATTTCGAATAAGTTCTAATGTAGCAAAACGTAGAATTGCTTGTTGTGAGAAGTTCTTCATAAACATTCTCATAAACCGTATTGATGTAAAATCTTGTATTTGACCTATAACTTTATCTGGAGCAGTAACAGGGATTCTAAACTGATACCATTTTACATCTGCATTTTCGCCATTCTTTAACTTTACTCTAGCTTCGTAAATATCAGAAATAAAATTTTCTCCTTGCACCATCTTATCTGGCGCTAATTGTACTCTATACTGAAAATATCTTTCTTCTTCACTTAAGGTATTATCTTTATTTATATCCTCCACATCAGGAAGAGTAGTAGATGTTGTAGGATATGTTTCAGGGCTCTGCTGAGCAGTGGGAGAGTTTCCATCTACACCATTATATTTCTTATACCTTTGGAGTATTGTTAGGTAATCACTATCATAATCAGAGCCTCTAAAATAGTGGTAATCATCATTTGAAGGGTCATCTTCGGCATCAACATAAGCTTGTGAACCTGTGCCATAAATAGCGCCTATTCTATCAAGATATTTTACTTGATAAAAATCCTTTTCGTCAACTGTTCTAAGTCCATCGTAACCCACATCTTGATATTCACGAGCATCAGGATTATTATCGAAAGAATTAGTCATTGCTTGTAAGGTTGGAACTATTCCCCAAATAGTAGTATCCACATTTGAAATAACATCAGATGTTGGCAGTCCGTTCTCAAAGGCTTTTCTGCCATCACGTAATATATCTTCAGAAATATCACCAAGGTTAAAATATAAATCTCCACCACTTTGCAATCCTTGTTCTGGACCAGCACCATCGGGATCAATAAATGGATCCATCAGCCAAAATTCAATATACTCAACATTTGTAGCAGTAAAATCAGTACTTTCTATCTGCCTCATAATTCCTCCCCATCTACTTTCTGGGCGCATTAGAGAACCATCGGGATTTATACCTGCAGATATTCCTCCGCCCTCTACATCAAAATTATACGGGCCTCTTTCGTCGGGATAATATGCAAGGTTAAATACTGGTAGATTTGTTGGAACATTGCCTGTTTGCTCTTTATTAGGGAAAACCTCTTTCTCAAACACTTCACGAACATAATGATTTGACTGAGCATCTTTATCATTCTTTATATAATCGGGAGTTAAATTATTATTTCTTACAAAAAGTGGGTCAATAACATACCACGAAAGAGTTGCTCTATTATAACCTATTTCCAATGAATTTTTAATTCCTGCCTCGGGAAACATATCTGCCGAAAATTGCCCCTGTGGTGTACTTGCCAACTTCCATCTTCCAACGTTCATAAGGTCAATTCCTGAAGAGCTCCCTTCAAAATCGTCGATATATGAAACTCCCGTAGATCCCAAAGCACGGGGGTGACCAGGAATCATATGAGCAAATTCTCCAGTAATACTCACTATGGATGGTGCTTTTGTATCAATAAATGGGATTTTATCAATCATTTTGGTCAGCCATCGCGATTCTTTCTGATAGCTACCATCAAGTCCCCAAATAGTGTTTGAAATAGGCTCATCGCCAGTATTTACTTTCTGTGTAAGTGGGCGCTCCGTTAAATTCATAATAGTAGCCCCAAGCATAAAATCTTTATTAACTTCGTAATCTACATGCGCTCCCAAAAGAGTTTTCGATTGCACATTAAACATAGAATTGCTTTCCAGAGAAATATTAATTGGAGTTCCAGAATTTAGAATTCCCTCATTAATAATCTTCACTCTACCAAGAGTATAATCAACTGTATAATCAACATTTTCGCGAAGAGGAACACCACCGGCAGTAACTTTTACCGAACCTTGAGGAACGTTCATTGCGTTCAACGATATTTCGGATCCTGCACCAGATTTATATCTTCCCTCCATTGCAAATCTGTTCTTATCGGGATATTGTCGGGCCAAATGCTTGGTAAGTGTATAAAGCGAGTCAAAGGCGTATTTGGTAGCCACTGCCGAATTAGGGTCATTAGGATCAATGGCAATACGAAGATCTTCGCCAAAAGGCTCAAGCACAGGAAAGAATATTCTACCATTTCTTGATTCTACAGTACCACCATTTGTAGCAGCACCGTCGATATAATCAAAAACACCATCCGAAATTGGGTCTAATTGAGTATTCAGATTATCAAGCCCCATGGCCTGAATTAATGGCTGACCACTAATTGCTCCTTCACTAATAAAGCCTGTTGGAACACCAAATTCAGGATTTTCATAAACCACATTAAGTCTAAAATCTTCTGCCGATAACTGATATGCCTGCAATGAATAAACATTCTTCATCATCAAATCCCATGTTGGTACTTTGGTGCTCACATTGGTAGATTTCAGCATTCTTACCATAAGGTTTTGTGGAGCCACTACTCCCTGGTCAGAAAACTCTCCCACCATATGAACAGTAGTATCACCCACAATTGTATATTGATATGCTACCGCCAGAACTTGATCCGAATTTAAACGAGAATTAATAGAAACAAAACCAAGTTTTGAGTTTATTGTAAATTCTCGAGTTGTAAGACGACGTGCATTTTCCACTTTCTCAAAATCGCGCCCTGCAACAAACATATATGGCGATCCACTCAAGAAACCACTCACAGTATTTATATTTCTCACTGATCCCGAACTAGATAATAAGCCGGCATATAAATCATTGGAATAATTATCTGGCAACCCCTGTGGATTTCCTATGGAAGGGAAAATAACATCATCACGGTAAGGATCGCTCTCACCCAAATCCATATAAGCAACAATATTTCTGTTTTCTTTTACCGGGGCACCAATTGTTGTTACCCAAACCTCCACTTTAGTAATATTCACCCCCGAATTTATTGCGGGCAAGTTTTTTAAAGCTTCATTATAGTGGTCACGAAAATAATGCGAAAGAAAAAAGTGCTTATTCTCTTCATATTCATCAGCTTTTACATAAAACTCCTGAAGCTGTGCACCACCTTCTACTGTAATATTTTTAGATTCGCTTCGTTGCTGTGAGAATACCGTTGTTACAGTGGTTTTACCAAATTTCCATTTAGTTTTTACACCAAATAAAGATTGCGAACCCTGAATTAACGAAGTATTAAGAGGCATTGAAACATCTCCCGCTTCAATAAGTTGAAGAATCTCATCTTCATCGCCCTCATAGGCAAGTTTCATTTTATTATCAAACTCAAAATTTGCCTCTGTATTATAATTTATACCAAAATCGATTTTATCACCGACCTTAGCTCTTACATTCATCTGTATTTTTTCTTGAAAATCGAAGTTTGTAACTCTCTGTTGCTTAACATTTAGAGATGGGTCTTCTCGTTTTGAAGAATTTACTCCAAAAATAAGTTCAGCACTTCCTTGAGGTCTAATATCTATGGTATTACTTCCAAAAATAGTACTAAAGGCTTTACTTCCAATATGTAATTTAGGAATTACAGAGCTACTCGCTCCAAGTCCATCTTGCTGAGCACGACTACGAAAATAAGCTTGACTAGCCTTATCTCTTTCATAATCCATATACTCTTCTAGCGACATGGAATAAGGAACTCCAACAGGAATATCGCCTATCATTTCCTGAAAAATATATTTTCCAGTTTCAGAATCGTAAGTTATAGTGGTAGTTTGATTTGAAGGAGAATTTAAATACATTGGACTCGTTCCTGCAGGCTCATAAGGGGAGTTTCCTCCCTGCTGCACTGGATAAGTTAATGTGTCGCCATTATCAGGTGTATCAATAGGCGAAATCAATAATCTACTTTCTGTAGAATAAGCATAGGGAATCTCCTCCCAATAATTATTAGAGCCCACAACACTATTAGCCTGTACATACAGCAAAAGTGAAATTCCAAATATGGAAAAAAATAAAGTTCTAAATATACCTTTCAAACTTGTTCTAAATGTCTGTTAATTAAAGGATTTTAAGTGCAAAACGTACTAAATCTTCAACCGAAGCTGATAACCCTTCTTTCTTAATAATTTTTGTTAATGCTTTTTCCGCTGCCTTTTTAGCAAAACCAAGCATTATCAATGCTGATAACGCCTCTTCTTTGTTTGTATTGTGCGAATCTGTAAAAAGTTCGGAAGAAGAATCCTCTTTTACTACCTTATCTTTTAAATCTAGGATTATACGCTGAGCAGTTTTTGCACCAATACCCTTTACAGACTTAAGAGCATCAACGTTTTCGGTAACAATTGCATTTGCAGTTTCGTCGGTACTCATCCCTGACAAAATTACCCTGGCAGTATTTGCTCCAACTCCAGAAACAGAGATTAATAATCGAAATAGATTTCTCTCACTTTTTTGGGCAAAACCATATAAAGTATGTGAGTCTTCTTTCACTACTAAATGAATATAAAGTTTCACATCTCCTTTTTCCTTAATTCTAGAAAAAGTTTGTAATGAAATATTTATAAAATACGCCACTCCATTACAGTCTATAACAGCTTCTGCAGGTGACTTTTCTATCAAATTACCTTTAATATATTCGTACATAATCCAAAGTTAAATTATTTGTATTCTACCAATTGGCTAAAGTATAAAAATCAAAGCTATGTTTTATGAAAAATTAACACTATTCCAATACCCATAAAGAATACATAAACTGTTGCAATTCACAGCTTTTGTTCTAACTTAGATAAACTAATTTCTATACAAATAAGCAATGTATATTTCTTGTTACGATATATGAAAATAGCAAAGCCGCTAATCTTTAAATTCAGTATTTAATTATTCAAAATTCCTTTGTTATTACTAATGTAGATATGTTGTTGTAAAAATATTTTTTTTATAATATCGCAAGTTATAGTAAACCACTGTGTCATAAGTACTCAAAAAATAAATATTTTATGAATTGCGAAAAAATACAATCATTATCAGTAGACTTTACAAATAAAGCAATTGATAATACTACGAAAAGTAAAATAACTCAGCATCTCGAGAGTTGCGATGAGTGTAAATCATTCTATATTTTCACAGAAAGAACTTTAAATCAAATCAAATCTGAGAAGATTAGTGATAATATTCCCCACTTTTACGAAGATGTGATTTCTAGGGCAACAGCCTCAGAAAAGACCTTTCATATTCCAGCATTTATTAAGACAAGTGTTGCTGCGGCAGCAATTATTATTGCAATTTGGGGAGGTAACTATTTTGGAAGATATAGTTCCGAATCATTTGTACAAGAGTATGCTGATAATATGACTGAAGAAGTGATTGATGTGGATTTAGCAGATAATAATTTTGATTTATTTAATAACTTTTAAATCATGAATATGAAAAATAATCAATTTTGGTTTTGGGGATTTATTGTATTAGCAATACTAATAATAAGTGCAATAAGTACTATTGGCTATAAAGCTTATAGATTTCATAATTACGACCACAGCTTCAATAAAGAAGTTTCAAATAAGAAACACAGTAAGTGGTCTGATCTTAGTTTTACAGTAGAGCAGCGTAGCTTTATTAGAAAGAGCCGCATCAGCCACCGACAGAATATTTCTAAGCTCAAAGCACAACAAAGAATTATTCACAACAAGCTATTTACCGAAATAAGTAAAGAGCAGAGTGATAGTTCACTTATAAAAATCTATAAAGATTCATCATTAATACTTTCTGATGCTATAATGAATGAAACAATGAATTTTTATGAAACCCTTAAAACTGAGCTAAGCGAAGAACAGATGCAAACAATCAATAATCATATATATAAAAGATTTTACAACAAACGATCAATAAATTAATTTAAAAACTCAATATT
Organism: Bacteroidales bacterium; assembly: GCA_029932765.1. GTDB lineage: Bacteria > Bacteroidota > Bacteroidia > Bacteroidales > UBA1556 > UBA6267. The sequence continues at coordinate 12,451 of JAOZPM010000087.1, forward strand.
ATGAATTTATTAAAAAAAGGAAATGCTATTAGCTTAATGATACTAGCATTTGTAATGGTAACAAGTATGGCTGTTGCGCAACAAGGTAACGGTAGAGGTAATGGAAATGGCAACGGAAATGGAAATGGCATGATGAATCAGCAAAACCAGAATAGAGGTGAGCGTATGCTGAATAGGATTCCTGACATTACCGATGCTCAGAAAACTCAGATAACAAAAATCTATACTGAGAATATGAAACAAATGCTGCCTTTGCGTAACGAATTATCTGAAATTATGGCTCATAAACGTACATTATGTACTACTTCTGAAGCTGATATTAAGGAAATAAATAAGCAAATTGATAAGCAGATAGAAGTAAAAAGTAAGATGATGAAATTAAGAGCAAAAACTCATCAAGACATTAGAAATGTACTTACCGAAGACCAGAGAATTTTCTTTGACACTCATAAGCAAATGGGAAGAAAAGGACATGGAAACCATAAAGGACATGGGAATAGACGATGTGGTCAGATGTAATCCCAACAGATTTGAATCATAAATATTCGTAAAACAGAAAATGCAAGTAAATTAGTTTTTACTTGCATTTTTTTATTGTAACACGGCCTTCCAGGCCGTAGTTTTTT
>JAOZPM010000008.1:0-26354 GCA_029932765.1 Bacteroidales bacterium
TTCCTCAAAAAGGATGGATAAATACAATTAGAATTGCTCTTAATATGACTAGAGAACAGTTAGGATTTAAACTTGGTTCGACAAAAGGAGCAATACAAAAAATTGAAGAACGAGAAGCTGCTGGTCAAATAACACTTAATAAATTAAAAAGTGTTGGCAAGGCATTAGACATGAAATTTGTTTATGGTTTTGTTCCAGTTGATGGAAGCATTGAAAACCTAATTAATAAAAGGGCTGAACAATTAGCCCGTAAAATTGTTTTAAGAACTAATCAAAATATGAGATTAGAGGATCAAGGCATCAGTAATAACAAAATAAATGATTCAATAATTGATTTAGCAAATGAAATAAAAAGGGAAATGAGGAGGTCATTATGGGATTAAACTTAAAATACATAGAAGGACAAACTCCCTTAGATGAAGACGAAAAAGAAGGTCTAAGAATAAAAACAATATCTACGCAAGGAGATTTAAATGAATTTGAGCAATTAAATATTGAAAAGGCAGTTGAATGGACTATTCATACTAAATTAAAGCCTGAAAGAATATTGACAGAAAAGTTTGTAAAAGAAATTCACAAGAAAATGTATGGTGATGTGTGGAAATGGGCAGGGGAATTTAGAAAAAGTGACAAAAATATAGGAATAAGCTGGTCTCAAATTAGTATTGAACTAAAGAACCTTATGGATGATACTAGCTTCTGGGTTAAGAATAAAACCTTCGAGCCAGAAGAAATAGCCATTAGATTTAAGCATAGAATTGTTGCAATTCATTGTTTTCCTAATGGAAATGGAAGACACTCTAGAATGATGGCAGATATTATTATGGTATCTATATTTAACTGTGAATTGTTTTCTTGGCATCAATCTAATATGGTTAAAGCTGATGATACAAGAAAAAAATATATTGACTCTTTAAGAAAAGCCGATGATGGAAATATCAGTTCATTAATAGAATTTGCAATAAGCTAAATCTAATAAAGAACGATATTTAATAACTAACCAAACTTCATTTCGACTAAGCTCAATACAAGCTTTACAATTTTCTCATTGCAATCGAAAATCACTCTCCCGATAGTTATCAGGGACTGACGCATTAAACATTAACCTGCCTTGCCGGCAGGCAGGCAATTAAACATTAATAATTAACAAACTAACAATTGAACATTTATTTTTTAAAGGCTAAACTTTATTACTTTTGCGGTATTCAAATATTAAATATATTGCTTTATGAAAATTGATGGTTTTACTTACATAAGAAATGGTATAAAAATGGGTTATCCATTTATACCTTCAATTAAATCTATCTTACCAGTAGTTGATCAATTATTTGTTGTTGTTGGTGACTCAGACGATGGAACTCGTGAGGCAGTAGAAGCTATTGCTGATGATAAAATTGTAATTATTGATAGTGTTTGGGATGATGAAATGAGAAAGAGTGGTCAGGTATTCAGAGAACAGGCAAATATTGGTTTACGTGAGTCGAAAGCCGATTGGCTAGTTCATATACAGGCAGATGAAGTTATCTTAGAAGATTCAAGAGATGCAATTATCAAAGGTATAGAAGAGGCTGATGCAGTAGCAGATGTGGATGGTTTGCTATTCCCTTATTATCATTTTTGGGGCGATTACGATCATATACGTCATACTCGTCGTACTCATCCTTTTGAGATTAGAGCTTTTAAGAATAATAGGAATGTAGAATCATATAAAGATTCTCAAGGGTTTAGGATTTTTAATAAGGAAGCTAAGAATGAGGATGGTATAAAACTTAATGTTATAAAAGTTCCTGTACATATTTACCATTATTCTTATACTCGCCACCCAAAGTTAATGCGAAATAAATCTAATTATTTTGATAGATTTTGGCATAATAACGATTGGATGAAGAAAAATCAAGAGCAAGAAGATTTTGATTTTAATAATGTGGATAAGCTTGAAGTATTTACAGGAAAGCAGCCCATATTTATGAAGCAAACCATTAATAATAAAGATTGGGAATTTAAATATGATCCTTCAAAATCGAATATGAGTTTAAAGGATAAATTTCATAATGGATGGGAAAAAGTATTCGGTTATAGATTATTCTCTTATAAAAACTATAATTTGGTAGAATAGTATTTTTTAGCTTTTAGGACAGAATCTAATACTACAACTCAGTCCCCAAGCATTGAAATCTCTGTTTGTATAATTTAGAAAACTTACTCCAGAATAAATTTCATAAAATCCTCCTAAGCCAATGTGCATAATGGATGTGATTTTAAAAATAGCTTCTACACTTGGTGTAATAGTTAGAGCTTTATCATAGATAGTGGTGGAGTTTTTAATGTCATCAATAAAAACACTTCCAAAACCAATTTTTGTAAAATACGAAATATGGAAATTATGATATTTTTCAAATGATTGATAATAGCCTAATCATAGTCCAGTGAATCTATTCTTTATCTTATAATCAGAAACTTGCGGGATATCAGGTGTTATTGATATTATAGAAGTACTTATTTGGCCATAAATTTCTGTATGAAAATCACCACGCATAATAAATGTTCCTCATCCTCCGAACTAAATGCTATTTCTTAACTTGCAAGAAGCAAAGGTTCTTATAGGGCCGCCAAAATGCCCAGATTTGTCATTTTGTTGTGCACTACCAACATATATAATACCGATAATACTATTGTAATAAGATACTTAGTCATGGCTCTTAATTATCATTACACTTCCTTGCCAATCAGGTATTTCTATTAGCGTTTCAGAAATAGTTTTCATAAATTCATCAACGGCATTTGAGTTTCCATCCCAGTTGTGGTTATAGTCATGAATTATTATTACGCCGCCTTTATTTAGCCGAGGGTAGAAGTAATCTAATGCAGCTTTTGTAGGTTTATATAAATCAGCATCCAAATTTACAAATGCATAATCAATATCATGTTCTTTTGTTAAAGTATCAGGAAAGTATCCCTTAAAGAATTTGATGTTTTTACCTGCACTTAATAAAGTCTTTACATCATCAAGAATAGAGTCTGAGAAATTCTCTTCACTATATTTTTTATCAGCAGTATTTTCAAATTCTAAATCTTTAGAATTAAAACCTTCGAAGGTGTCGAATAGATAGAAGTTGCGCTCGGGGGCACAAAGGTTAATAATTCTTGCGGTTTCGCCTTTATAAACTCCAAGTTCGGCAAAAGTTCCATCAATATTTTCTCTTTTTATTCTATCTATCTGAAACCAAATATTATAAAGTCTTATTTTGTCGTAGTATGTTTTCTCATAAGCTATAAGCTCACTATCAATTTCATTATTTTTTACTGCATTTTCCCATTTATAAGGCTTTGCAATTTTGTTAGTCCAAAAATCGCTAAAATAATAAATACCAAATGCTATAAATCCTAAAACAAGAGTTATATTTATAATATCAAAAAGCCCTATGGTAAATTCAAAGTCCATTATAAGTTTATTTACAATGCCTATTCAGGCACAGAGAATACTCTATCCCAACGAATGCTGCCATTATCAAGATTACGAGAAAGCCATATGAGAGAAGGCGTTCCAACAATATGGTCTTCAGGAACAAATCCCCAAAAACGCGAATCAGCAGAATTATGTCTATTATCTCCCATCATCCAATAATAGTCCATTTTGAAAGTATAGCTATTAGCTATTTTTCCATTTATTAATATTCTATCACCTTCAATCTTTAATTCATTGCCTTCATATACCTCAATAATTCTATCATAAAGAATAATATTATTAGTATTAATATCTATGGTAGCATTCTTTTTAGGAATATAAAGTGGACCAAAATTATCTTGATTCCATTTATAGTTTTCTGGATTGTGAGGGAATATTTCATCCTCTGGATATGCAATACCTTTACGGTAGGTTAGCTTTATAAGTTTCTCTACTTCAGGGTGATTACTTACTTTCTTTGCCATTTCAGGGCTTAGGTTTATAATGCCTAATCGTGGAAGCTCAGCTTTTGTAAATAGAGTATCACTTGTTGTATTAGGCAAAAATATTGATTCTATTGCGGCCTTATAATTTTGATTAAAAATTGAACTAGAGTATGAGTTTATTTCACTGGCAGATAATCCAATTTTTTCAAGTTCAGGACCCGTAATAGTTTTGGTTTTTCCTAAAATAAAATACTCAGTTTCATAATTATTAGGCATATCTGCTTTTTTGCCATTAATATATATATCCTGGTTTTTTATTTCTAAAGTATCGCCAGCAATAGCAATACACCTTTTAATATAGTTTTCTCTTTTGTCGGCAGGTCGAGCTACAATATCGCCAAACGGCTGACCAGTATTAGGGTTTATTGCCCCAGGTCTATTAACCGTACTCCATCCAAATTCTCTAACCATAGCATAATAACTTCTATCTTGTCGGTTAAGAGCCACAGTATCGCCATCAGGATAATTAAAAACTACGATATCGTTATTGGTAATATTTCTGAAACCAGAATAACGATGGTAAGGAAGTTTTATCCACTCTAAATATGATTTTGCAGTGGCGCTCCATGGTAAAGTATGATGAACAAAAGGAAAGGCTAGGGGAGTATTTGGTACTTTAGGACCAAAGGCCAATTTGCTTACAAATAAGTAATCGCCAACCATCAACGATTTCTCCATTGATGGAGTTGGTATTGTATAAGCTTCAAAAACAAATGTTCTGATAATAGTAGCAGCAAATGTTGCAAAGATTATAGCATCAACCCATTCTCTAACTTTTGATTTTGTAAATGGAGGTCTTTCTTCTAATTTTTGGTATTTTTCTTCTTCCTTAAAGCCTAAATATGGTAAATATGCATATGGAAATAGTATCGCTACTGCTTGTTCCCAGAATAAGTTTTTATTAAAAGTCTTTGCTGTTTCTGCAATCATTAGAAACACCATAAATAAATTTATATATGGTAAAAAAACAAAAACTAACCACCATATTGGCTTTTCAATTATTTTTACCCAGATATATGCATTATAGAACGGGATTAGTGCAACCCATTTGTTAAATCCTGCTTTCTCAAAAATTTGCATTAGCCCAATAATTGAAGGTATTGCAAGTACTAGTATTATTATATAAAATATTTCCATAATTATTCTTTCTTATTACAGTGTTAAAATTTATTTTATAAGTAGTTTGCTTATAAATTTATCTAAAGCTAATTAACGTGTTTTATATTAGTATATTATTGTTATGAAAAAAAGACTTCTTTAAATTCATAAAACCCTTTTTTGTCTTTTAACCACTCTGCTGCAATAACTGCACCTGTGGCAAATCCTTTTCTGTTTTTGGCAGTGTGAGTTATTTCAATACTGTCAATATCAGACTCAAAAATAGTAGTGTGAGTGCCAGCTACTGGGTCAATTCTTTCTGCATATATCATAATTTCATTTGGATTGTTGTCATTAGAATTAGTATCAAGTTTCCAATTGTTTTTTCTATCCAAATTAGTTATTACCTCATTCGCAATACTTATGGCTGTGCCACTTGGCATATCAAGTTTGCCAGCATGATGCACTTCTTTAATACTCACGTCATATTCATCATACTTATTCATTAGTTTGGCAAGTTCTTTATTCAGCTTAAAGAAAATATTTACTCCAATACTAAAATTTGATGCCCAAATAAATGCTAAATCTTTAGAAAGAATAGTGTTTTTAATATCTTTAAATGAATCGTTCCAACCAGTGGTACCAACAACAAGAGGTAGGTTTAGCTCAATGCAATTATTAATATTATTGATAATGCTATTTGGAGTACTAAAATCTATAGCAACATCAGCTTTTAATAGCCGGTCGTTCTTCTCTTGCCAATCAGTTTCATTGTCAATAGTGGCAATAATTATATGCCCACGCTCCATGGCTAATTCTTCAATGGCCTTTCCCATTCGTCCATAACCTAAAAGTGCAATATTCATAGTTTAAAAATTTAGTGAAACACCAATTCCTGTAGCGTTGGTTTGGTAAGTTCCCAATGTGGGCTCTATACTCGGTTTAATACGGATACTAAGGTCGTTGCTCATATCGTAATCAAAAAAATGTGCGTCAACAACAGCATCAAGTGCTTGTATGGCGTATAAGGTGATCGTCATAATAATATAAAAATCACGATCTTTCCAGTATAGGTTTTTTAGTACTCTTATGTTTTCCGTAGTATATTGTGGTAGTATGTCTTCGTTTCCGGGAGTGTCCTCAATTCTAGCAATATATGCATCACGAAATTCTATATAATTCTTATGATTATCTATAACTAAATAAGTAAGTCCTGTAAAGCCAGCATAGATTATAGGAATTTTCCAATATTTCTTATTATAAGCCTGACCTAATCCTGGAAGTCCTAAGGATAGAAAGCCTGCTAGTTTTGGGGAGTGAGAACTTGTATCTTGATGTATTTCAATACCCTCAACATCTAGCTTGCCAGTATCCTGAGCTTTGATGCTAGATGCAGTTATGAGCAGTAGAGAAATTATGATAAGATACTTATACATTATCTTTATAAATTAAGTAGTTTATCAATTAGTAAATCTAATTCGCTATCATTCTTAAAAGAAATATTAATACTTCCTTTGCCTTTTATATTGCGTTTAATTATAGACCCTTTACCAAACTGTTTTGATAATTTTGTATTAAGTTTTTCGTATTTAAAAGGTAAGCCAATTTTGGTTTTGGTAGTAATAGTATTTTTATCTTGTATTTTTCTACTAAGTTCTTCAACCTGACGTACCGATAGTCTATTCTTTATTATTTCATCAAATATATATATCTGATCTTGCTCCGATTCAATACTTATTAAAGCACGAGCATGTCCCATGGAAATTTTATCCTCTCTAAGTCCTAATTGAATAGAATTTGGTAGTTTTAGTAAGCGTAAGTAATTATTAATTGTACTACGTTTTTTTCCTACTTTTTTACCAAGGTCTTCCATATTAATATCACAATCTTGAATAAGATGTTGGTAGCTCAATGCAATTTCTAAGGCGTTAAGGTCCTGGCGCTGAATATTTTCTACTAAAGCCATTTCAAGAGCTTCGGTATCGTTGGCCTCACGTATATATGCAGGAATTACTTTAAGGTCAATTAGCTTTGAAGCTCTAAATCTACGCTCACCACTAATCAACTCATATTTATTATTACTGATTTTACGAACAGTAATAGGTTGAATTATACCTTGATGTTTTATGGAATCAGCAAGTTGTTCAAGTAATTCTAAGTCAAACTCTTTTCGAGGTTGCTCGCTATTTGTTTCAATTAAATTTAATGGAATATCGGCAATGGCTCCTGTGGAGTTTGCTCCAATATTGCTACCGTCAGCTCTTTCGTAATTGCTACTTTCTAATAAGGCACCTAATCCTCTTCCTAAAGCACTTTTTTTAGCAGTCATTATTTCTTCTTTTTATCTATATTGACAACCTTAGTCATGTCGTTTCTTTGCAAAATTTCTTTACTCAAGTTTAAGTAATTTGTAGAACCCTTACTATTTATGTCATGAAGCATAATTGGCTCACCAAAACTTGGTGCTTCTCCTAAACGAGTATTTCTATGAATGATTGTGCTAAATACAATATTTTCGAAATGCGTTCTAACGTCTTGTACAACCTGTTTTGCTAATCTTAGTCGAGAATCAAACATGGTTAGTAGTATACCTTCAATGTCTAGCTTGTTATTTAGTCTATCCTGAACTATTCTAATGGTATTTAATAACTTACCAAGACCCTCGAGAGCAAAATATTCACATTGAACAGGAATAATTACCGAATCAGCAGCAGTTAATGCATTTACTGTAATTAGGCCAAGAGAAGGGGAGCAGTCAATAATTACAAAATCGTAATCATCTTTAATTTTATCAATTGCACTACGCATCATCATTTCACGATTTGGCATATTGATAATTTCTATTTCGGCACCAACAAGGTCAATATGACCAGGTAATAAGTCCAAGTTTGGAGTTTTAGTTTCTAAAACTATACTTTGTGGTTTTACATCATCAACAATACATTCGTAAATGCTTGTTTTTATATCATTAGGGTCATAACCTACTCCTGAGGTAGCATTTGCTTGCGGGTCAGCATCAATAAGAAGTGTTTTATACTCTAATATTGCTAATCCTGCCGCCAAGTTTATAGCCGTGGTGGTTTTGCCTACTCCACCTTTTTGATTTGCTATTGCAATTACTTTTCCCATATGTTTATTTATTTTATAATATTTTCATTAATAAATAGCTATAAATAGCTTGATTCCTCACTTAATAATAATCTATAACGAACTAGAATCTATTGTAGTACCTATATCTATAAATTTTAGTTTTTTGCCTTTGGACTCAAATTTTAGTTTTGCAGCTTCTTTTTCTACTAAAATATATCCAAATGTATCATAATGCATAGCAATTATGTTATTGCAATCAATAAAATCGCTAGCAATAATAGCTTCGTCAACTCCCATTGTAAAATTATCGCCAATAGGTAGTATGGCAAAATCTAATTTATAGAGCTTAGGAATAAGTTGCATATCCATCATAAGACCAGTATCTCCAGCATGGTAAAAAGTTTCCTTAGGCGTTTCTATAATAAAACTTCCAGGATTTCCTCCCGATGCTCCATCAGGCATAACACTTGAATGCTGAGCCGTAAAGTATGTTAGAGTTCCAAAATCAAACTTCCATTTGCCACCAATATTCATGGGATGTCCATTCTCAATTCCTTTTGCTGCAAACCAGTTAATAATCTCAAAATTTGAAATTAGTTTAGCTCCAGTACGTTTTGCGATGCTTTCCACATCAGCAATATGATCCTCATGACCGTGAGTTATTAAGATATAATCACATTCAATGGTGTCTATATTAATGTCTCCAGCCAATTCGTTTGGCGAAATAAATGGGTCAATTAATAGCTTGGCATTTTCTAGTTCAATATGCCAGCACGCGTGTCCGTAGTTTGTTAATTTCATATCTTATTTATTTTAAAGAACAGTATTCACTATTCTTACTTCCACTAATTAGAAGTAAATATAGTGTATCTAGTTGGTTACCAATAGTTATATATGTATGAAGCTATCATTTAATACAAATTAGTAACAACCACAAAGGTAAAAAAAAAGAACTGTATATTAAAATGACATACAGTTTTATTTCAACAAAATTATAATGAGTATAATTCTTAGTTTTTATACACAAAAAGCTTGATAAATCATTAATGTTTATCAAGCTTTTAATGTCATAACTTATAAAAAGTAGGTAGTTTTAATTTTCTACTTCCTCATTATCAGAATAGCGCTCATAGTCTTCATCATAGCCTTGATTCTCTTGAATAAATTCTAAAACGTCATTCAAACTATTTTTAAACTTTGAATAATCTTCTTTATAAAGAAACAATTTATGTTTTTCAAAGAAGAATTTCCCTGATTCTTCACTAAATCTTTTTTTACTTTCTGTTAGAGTAATATAATACTCACCAGCTTTTGTTTCTTTTACATCAAAAAAATATGTCCTTTTACCAGCTTTCACTCTTTTTGAAAAAACTTCTCCCTTGTCATTAAAATCACTCATATTATTTACTGTGTTTTTGTGTTTTTGTAATTGTTTTAATAATAAGTAGCAAATATATGTTTTTTTGAATACAATTATATAAAATTTAATTATTTATTAATATTTTCTGAATTGATATTTTATTATCCCATAATAATAGTTATTATATGCCTTAATAAAATATTATTACATAAAAAAAAGGTGGAATTATTATTCCACCTTTTTATTAAGATTTTATTATTTAGATGATTATCCCAAATAAGTTTTAAGAATTTTACTTCTTGAGGTATGCTTTAATCTTCTAATTGCTTTTTCTTTAATTTGACGAACTCTCTCGCGAGTTAAGTCAAATTCTTCGCCTATCTCTTCAAGTGTTAATGGATGCTCTCCATCTAGTCCAAAGTATAGTTTAATTACATCAGATTCTCTTTCAGAAAGTGTAGTAATAGCTCTAGAAATCTCTTTTCTTAATGATTCGTATAATAACTGACTCTCCGGGTTAGGAGTGTCGTTAGTACTCATTAAGTCATACATATTTGTATCATCATCAGAAGTAAGGGGAGCATCAAGGCTTACGTGTCGATTAGCGTTTTTTAATGACTCTTTAACTTCTCTTACAGTAATATCTAAGTATTCAGCAATATCTTCGTTTCTTGGTGGCTGACCAAGAGTTTGCTCAAGATATGCTTTTGCTTTATTGATTTTATTTATCGATCCAATTTTATTAAGAGGAAGGCGTACAATTCGCGATTGCTCAGCTAATGCTTGCAATATCGATTGACGAATCCACCATACGGCATAAGAAATAAATTTAAAACCTCTGGTTTCATCGAATCTTTTTGCTGCTTTAATAAGCCCTAGGTTTCCTTCATTAATAAGGTCGGGTAGGGTTAAACCTTGGTTTTGATATTGCTTTGAAACTGAAACAACAAATCTAAGATTTGCTTTTGTTAACTTATCTAAAGCCTGTTCATCTCCTTGTTTTATTTTTTGAGCTAAGATAACTTCCTCCTCAGCTGTAATTAAATCAACACGTCCAATCTCTTGAAGGTATTTATCTAACGAAGCTGTATCTCTATTCGTTACTTGCTTTTGGATTTTTAATTGTCTCATTTTATTCTTTTTAAGTAAAATAAACCATTACTTTTTGTATTGTAGATTTAGAAACGCTAATTTTTGCAAAAAGTTTCATTTCTAGCTATAATATGTTTAATATCAATTAGTAGCCCTTTTGATAATAAAACTAACGGAGATGTTAGAGTGTTAACATCTCCGCTAAATTATTTAGTCTCTTTCTGGACGAGGCTTAAGAGCCTTAGCTGAAAGCTTGAATTTTCCTGATCGAGCATCTACAGATAGTAGTTTAACATCAATCTCTTGACCTTCTTTAAGTACGTCAGCAACATTCTCAATTCGTTTCCAATCTATCTCTGATACGTGAAGTAAACCTTCTTTTCCAGGAAGAATCTCAACAAATGCACCGTAAGGCATAATGCTCTTTACAGTAGCATGGTATGTTTCGCCAACTTCAGGAACAGAAACAATACTTTTAATACGGTCTTTTGCTGCTTCTAAAGCAGATTTATCAGTTGCCATAATGTCAATTACGCCTTGATTACCAACTTCTTCAAGTATAATAGTTGTACCTGTTTTAAGTTGAATATCTTGAATAATCTTTCCACCAGGTCCGATTACTGCACCAATAAATTCTTTATCGATATATACTTTTTCAATTCTTGGAACAAAGTCTTTATAATCAGCACGAGGCTCAGTGATAGTTTCTTCCATTTTGTCAAGAATATGCATACGACCAGCTTTTGCCTGAGCTAATGCTTCCGAAAGAATTTCATAAGAAAGACCTTCAACTTTAATATCCATCTGACAAGCAGTGATACCATCTCTTGTACCTGTTACTTTAAAGTCCATATCACCTAGGTGATCTTCGTCTCCCAAAATATCAGAAAGAACAGCAAATTTACCAGTTTCAGCATCGGTAATTAAACCCATTGCAATACCAGAAACAGCTTTCTTTAATTTAATTCCTGCATCCATAAGTGCTAATGAGCCAGCACATACTGTAGCCATTGATGAAGAACCATTAGATTCTAAAATCTCTGATACAATACGAATAGTATAAGGATTTTCTTCGCCAGAAGGAAGCATTCCTTTAAGTGCGCGCATTGCCAAGTTTCCGTGACCAACTTCACGACGTGAAGTTCCTCTTAAGAAACGAGCTTCACCTACTGAGTAAGGAGGGAAGTTATAGTGCAGCATAAAGTTATTCTTTCCATCAAAAACAGCTCCATCAATTATTTGTTCATCCATTTTGCTACCTAAAGTAACAGATGTTAATGATTGAGTTTCGCCACGAGTAAATACCGCAGAACCGTGTACCGAAGGAAGATAATTAACTTCTGTCCAGATATCACGAATTTGGTCAAGCTTACGACCATCAAGGCGTTTTCTTTCTTCAAGAATCATCTTACGAACCATGTTTTTCTCAACATCGTGGTAATACTTCTTAATAAGGCTCATTTTTTCGCCAGCATATTCTGCGTCAAGAGTTTCAACCCACTCATCACGAATTGCAGCAAACATTTCACCTCTTTTGTGCTTATCAGCAGTGTCTGAAGCTGCTGCAGCATATACTTTCTCAGATAATTCTTCTTGAATTCTCTTTTGTAATTCTAAGTCACTATCTTCGTGGTTATATTCTCTTTTAGGGCTTGATTTCTCAACCATAGCGGCTAAATCCATCTGAGCTTGACATTGTACTTTAATAGCTTTATGTGCAAATTCAAAAGCCTCCATCATTACTTCTTCAGAAACTTCTTTCATCTCTCCCTCAATCATCATGATGTTTTCGTATGAAGCACCAATCATAAGCTCCAAATCTGCAGCTTCTGTTTCTTCAATACTAGGGTTAACTAACCATTTGCCATCAAGTCTTGCAACTCTAACCTCTGAAATAGGGCCGTTGAATGGAATATTAGAAACAGCAAGAGCTGCTGATGCTGCTAATGCTGCATAAGCATCAGGTTGCATACCTTGTTCTAATGATATTAGATTTACTATTACTTGTACTTCAGCATGATAGTCTGAAGGGAATAATGGACGTAAAACTCTGTCTATTAGTCTTGATATAAGTATTTCATACTCAGAAGGTCGAGCTTCTCTTTTGAAAAATCCTCCAGGGAAACGACCTGCTGCTGCATATTTTTCTTGGTAATCAACAGAAAGTGGCATGAAATCCACGTTTGCTGCTGCTTCTTTTTTTCCTACTACGGTGGCCATTATCATGGTGTCACCTACTTTTACTACAACAGACCCATCAGCCTGTTTTGCTAGCTTTCCTGTTTCAATGATGATTTCTCTACCATCAGGCATTTGGAAAGTCTTGTTAATTCCAATTTTTGACATCTTTAATCTTCTTTAAATTTGTAATCGTCTATGTAAGTGATATTTGTGTTTGAATCGGACTCGCTATTCTCACTTATAAAATAACTTGCCCAAACATACAGAAAGCTAACTAATGTTCATTAGTTAGCTTTCCCCGTTTAGAATATTTTTGTTAAGAAATTCATTATTTTCTTAAACCTAGTTTCTTAATTAATTCACGATATCTGTTGATATCTTTACGCATTAAGTAAGATAGCAATTTACGACGCTTACCTACCATAAGTACTAATGAACGCTCAGTAGCAAAATCTTTACGATTTACTTTTAAGTGCTCAGTTAAGTGCTTAATACGTGCTGTGAATAAAGCTACTTGACCTTCAGTAGAACCTGTGTCAAACTCGCTCTTGCCGAACTCTTTAAAAAGCTCTTTTGTTGTTTCTTTTGATAATTTTTCCATAATAATTGTTTACTATTAAATTAAATTATACCATCTAATTATAGCTGTGTATAATGCTTTGTATAAAAGCGGCTGCAAAAGTAATCATTATTTTCTTTGATTTTCGTAAAACCTTTAATAATAATAATCTTTAGCATATTTTATGATATACGATTTTTTATGATTTTAATATACTGAAAATTAGGGCAATACGATTGTTACTTTAGTTCAAAATTCTTTCCTAAATATACCTTACGAACTTGCTCGTCGTTTACTAGGTCGTCTGCCGAACCTGCTTTAAGTATTTCGCCTTCAAAAAGTAAATATGCTCTATCGGTAATACTTAATGTTTCGCGCACATTATGGTCGGTAATAAGTATTCCAATATTCTTTTCCTTAAGTTTGGCAATTACATTTTGAATATCTTCAACAGCAATAGGGTCAACTCCTGCAAATGGCTCATCAAGTAAAATAAACTTTGGGTCAACAGCTAGCGATCGTGCAATCTCTGTTCTACGACGTTCTCCTCCTGATAATGATATTCCTATGTTTTTACGAATATGTTGAAGACCAAATTCATCAAGTAGGGTTTCTAGTTTTTCTTTTTGCTCAGCTTTACTAAGCTTAGTAAATTGTAAAACTGCCATAATATTATCCTCAACACTTAGCTGACGAAATACAGAAGCTTCTTGAGCTAAATAACCAACGCCACGTCTTGCTCTTTTGTACATGGCTTCTTTAGTAATCTCAATATCATCAAGGAAAATCTTTCCTCCATTGGGTTTTATTAGACCAACAATCATATAGAATGATGTAGTTTTTCCTGCTCCGTTAGGACCTAATAGACCAACAATTTCTCCTTGATTAACCTCAATATTTACATTATTAACAACTTTTCGTTGTTTATATACTTTTACTAAATTTTCGGCGCGTAATTTCATGTGTATTATTATTTAATGCTGCAAAAGTAAACGATTTTATTGATTGATTAGTATTCCTAACAAATAAAAAATATTAATTTAATGCCTATAATGCGGAAGTGTTTACTTCTTTACCGACCACAGCATTAAAATAACTGCAATTAGTAAGGCGAATGCTGCTACCATAAATGTGAATGTAAATCCCATTGCCATATACATCCATATACCTATCTGGAAACTAAGGATTGCTCTAAAGCCTGTAAGGCTTAGGTGGATTGATTGATATCTTGCAGCTTCTTCCTTTTGGCAAAAGTATGCTGAGCCTATAAACCATAATAATGCCATTGTTGCGGCAAATATGCCATAAAAACCATAGGCAATTAATAGGCTAAAGTATATTCTAATTCCAAAAAACTCGATGTATTGCATATAGTATTGGGCTATTCCTAAGGTGAAGGTAAATAGCATTAACGAACCAAAAGTAATTGCCCCAAATGTTCGTGCATCTATTCTGCCTAATAGGCTTCCAAAGAAAGGTAATAATAAGATTGCTAATACATTATATCCATTTTTATAGAAACCGTATGTTGCATGATTCATCTCAAATACATCATTAAAATATATTGGTATTATAGCTGCACTAATCATCCACGCAAAACCATAGAACATAAATCCAAGTTCAAAATGTAAGAATGGTTTATTGTTTTTTAATATATCAACCATATACTTAAAAGAATTATTAATTGCCTTAGCAAAACTCTGTTTTACAGGTATTTCTTCAACCTGTGGTATTTTCGACAATAGAAATATTGATATTATTCCTAATATTCCAATTAGGGGATATATATATACAAAGGCAAATGAGTAATCGTCAAGAAGAAAACCAAAGGCAAGAGTTGTTACCATTATCATGATTTTGTTTGTTGAGGAAGTATAACTGTATAATCTACCAAAATTATTATGAGTATAGGCAGATTTAAGCATCTGGTTTATGGTGGGAAGAGTAATTATTAGGTTTAGATAAAAGAAAAAGAAAATCGAAAGGAAAGCATAATGATAAAATTCACTATTGGTATATGCTTCAATATTTTGAGGAAAGAAATAAAATAGTAATAGTGGCAGATGGGTAATAAGGGCAACTATTTTAAGCATTTTCTTTTTATTGGAAACGCGTCTTAAAAACTCATTTACAACAATAGAAACTACCATTATAATCACACTAAGTTGCAAGAGAACACTTAGCTGAAAATTTGTAGCATTCATATCCTTAATATATACCAGCTCATTTAGAGCAAATACACCAGTAATTATTCCTTGTATAAGGGTGAATAAGAAATGTAATTTAAATACACCATATTCCTCCGTTGATATTTTTAACCAATTTTGCATTAATATATTTAATTAAAAAAAGCAGTCCCGAAAATCATCGAGACTGCAATATTAATATATCTTAAATAAATCCTTCCTTAATTGATACAACTATAGAAGAAAGTCACCATTAAAGGTGTGCTATTTATTTATTACCTTATTAGCTTCTTCTATACCAGCATGCAGTGCTTTAATGTTTAAATCAACAACATCCTGTCCTTTTCTGCCAAATAAAACACCAAGAGCGTCTTCTAACATTTTAACATCAAGACCAATAAAAGGAATTCCAGCACCAAGCATAACAATGTTAGCCGCTTTTACCGAGCCAAGATCCTTAGCAATGCTATCAGCATCAATCATAATATGATTTTCTAAGGCATCTACTTGAGCCAATACATCATCAAGCTCAGGATAATTCTTAATATTGATAAATGGTTTTTGGTTTGTAATTAACCAGCCACCTGGTTTTAACATTTTAAAGTGGCGAAGAGCCTCCATTGGCTCTACTCCAATAATTAAGTCAGCTTTTCCCTCAGGAATTAAATCAGAAAATACTTCATTAGATGAAATACGTATGTTTGACATTACATCACCACCACGTTGACTCATTCCGTGAATTTCTGACTGCTTTAAATATAAATTGTTATTTACAGCAGCAGTACCTATTGTAGCTGCAATAGTCAATATTCCTTGACCACCAACTCCGCCTAAAACTATATCTCTTTTCATCTTAGTTATTTTCTTTATTTGCTTTTTCTAATTTTCTTTTATTCTTTGCAGCGCGTAATCTAGCGTTTAGAGTAATAACACACTCACGACGTGGGATAATAACACTTACACCCATATAAGCCAATTCTGCTTTCATGATTTTGGTATTATCATCATGATATTTCTTAATTGGATTAAGAACACGTATATGTTCTTTCTCAACGCCAAGACCTTCGCAAATAGCTTCTAGTTTACCTGTAGCTTGCGAATGTTGTCCACCAGTCATACCGGTAGTGAAGTTATCAAGAATCATAACAGTGATTGATGATTTTGAGTTTACAGCATCCAATAGACCAGTCATTCCACTATGGGTAAAAGTAGAATCTCCAATAACTGCTACCGATGGAATTAATCCCATATCAGCAGCACCTTTTGCCATTGTAATAGAAGCACCCATATCCACAGTAGTGTTGATAGACTCAAGAGGAGCAAGGGCAGCTAATGTATAACATCCAATATCAGAGAATACACGACCATCGCCATGAGCTTCCATTACCATATTAAGTGCGGTATAAGAATCTGTATGAGGACATCCTGCGCATAATGCTGGAGGACGTGCAGTTACTACTTCAGGAGTAGCACTAATTTCTGGAACGCTTAATCCCATTGCTATTGCAACTAGATTAGGATTTAACTCACCATCGCGAGGTAAAGTTCCATCAAGTCTACCATTAATTGTTTTGCCATTATTTAGGACTCCTCGTAAACCTTCTTCTAATACAGGTGCACCTTCTTCAAATACGGTTATAGAACCACATTCATCATAGATTTTCTGAATCATTTTTTTAGGAAGAGGGTATTGTGCAATTTGTAATATTGGAAAATCAATTCCTTCAGGATAATTCTCCATCAGGTAATTATAAGCAATACCTGTTGTGATAATACCTTTGGATTTATCTTTTCCTTCAAAGTATTTATTATAACCAGCAGTTTCTGATTCGTTAATAAGATTAGGCCAATTATTTAATAAATCTTTATATTGTACTCTTGCAATACTTGGAAGCAATATAAATTGTTTGCGATTTTTTGGAAGAGATAATTCATTTTGCTTGGTTTTTTTGCCGAAAGTAATACCAGCTCTAGAGTGAGCTAGGCGAGTAGTGATTCTCATCATTACAGGCGCATTAAGTCTTTCAGACATTTCGTAAGCATATGGCATCATATCATAAGCCATTTGTTGATTCACAGGCTCTAAAATAGGAATTTGTGCAAATAGTCCATAATATCTTGAATCTTGTTCGTTTTGCGATGAGTGCATAGATGGATCATCTGCTACTACTATAACCAAACCACCGTTAACACCAGTGATAGGTACATTCATAAAAGGGTCAGCAGCAACATTAAGTCCAACATGTTTCATTGTTACCAATGCTCTTTTGCCAACATAACTTGCTCCAATGGCCATTTCCATTGATGTTTTTTCGTTAGTAGTCCATGTGGCTACAACATCTCCGTTTCTATGCTCTTTCGAACGAAGTACGTATTCATTTATTTCTGTAGAAGGTGTGCCTGGGTATGCATACACAGCAGAAACTCCAGCGTCAAGTGCTCCTTGTGCTATTGCTTCGTCTCCTAGTAATACAGCTTTTTGCATAATTATATAAGATTTTGTTTTGTAAAATTATTGCCCAATAGAATGGCATTCTATTGATCTATTTTCGAATGAACGGGTATCGAAATGAACGGCTATTTTTTGTTAGGATAAATAAATATTCCCTATCATATTATTATATACTGCTATTTTAGTATAAGTGTGGCAAATATACTGTTTTTTTTAAATGAATTAGAAATTAAAAAGCAAACCTTAAGATATTTTATATCAAGATTATTACCTTTAATGATAATTAAAAATAGGTGTTTTGCGTGTTTCATTTAATACAAAGATTTCATATTTTTGTATTATATTAAACTATAGTGAAACAATTGATTAAATATTTCGTTATAAATGTATTAATCTGAAATTAATGAATTTTTTAGCACATTTAAAGCTTTCTGGAGATCATGAGTATATTATGCTTGGTAATTTTATTGCCGATCATATTCGTGGTAATAAAATCTCCCATTTGCCTCAAGAGGTGATTGATGGCATAATGTTGCACCGTAGAATTGATTATTATACCGATCATCATCCCGAGTTTATGAAAACTCGTGCTCGTCTTCACAAAAAGTATCATAAATATGCTGGAGTAATAGCAGATGTTTATTACGACCATTTTCTTGCCAAAAACTGGAATGATTATTCAGAATATCATTTGTCGAGCTTTACTACTTATAGCTACGGTATATTGCTACGTCACTATAGTTTGTTGCCAAGTCGTACAAAGAAGATCCTTCCATTTTTTATAATGCAAAATTGGCTTACTAGTTATCGTAAGTTTGAAGGTCTTCGTCGTAGTTTTCAGTATTTATCGAAAAGAGCAAATTTTAAATCTAATATGGAATTTGCTGTTGAAGACTTAATTGATGATTATGAACTCTTTGAAGCAGAATTTAGAGCTTTTTTTCCTGATATTGCTACTTATTGCCAAAATGAACTTGATAAACTTTTTCCTGCTGATAGAATGAGTATGAAAAATCAGATAATAAATGAGAAGGCTATTGAGTATAAAAAAAAGCAGAAAAAGATTGAATTGGAAGAAGAGAAGGATGAACAAAAAGATGATATGTCTAAAAAAAGTTTTCGTCAACGATTCTCTCGCTCTAAATCATTGAAGAAAATTGATGAAATAATAGAAAAAGAAGAAGATATTCTAAAACCTAATTCAAAGGTGAGTACTAAACGACATATTGTTTCAAAAGAAAATAGTGAAGTTTTAAAATCAGAGGATAATATATAGGCTTATTCTTTTTTAGAAACTTTAAGACATTTGTAAATATAGTAACTCTAACCTAAGTATTTGACATTTTTTAATGCAGTATTCAATACGTCTTAATAAATTGATATAACACTAAATACAATATTTTTCTAGATACTGATTCTTACCGGCTTACTATCCCTTTCGGGAAGAAATCCGGTAGGCAGGTGATTTTGTTTAATATATTTTTGTCTTTTTGCCGACAAGAATATGCGCCTCAATACTAATTGATGTAATATAGCTTAATAAATATAACGGATTGTTTGTTTTTTGTCATGTACTAAGAATTCTAATAATTAGTTATTTCAATAATCCTTTAACATTATTAAATTCTCCATCATTAGGTGCCATTTGTAAATCTAGGATATTGCAAATTAAGCTATAAATATCAACATTATTAAAGCGTTGATGTTCATAGTTGTTTTTGAAATGTGGCCCGTATGCATAGAACATTGCATCCATGTCCATATTCTCATTATCGTAGCCATGTGCACCTGCTATGCCAAATGAAGAAACAGAGCTTTTATTATATAGAGCATATCCACTATCAGCCATAACCACAAACTGCCCACATCTTTCATTATTCATATAGTGCAAACGTTCGGGGATAGAGTTTTTTGTATAATAATGGATGTGGTTAATATTGGATAATACTTGTTCAACAGAGTCTTTAAAATTATCCTTTACCCAAATATTATATACAGGATTACTACCGTTAAGAAATATATTCCACGAAGAATTAAACATGTTTTTTAGATTAATAAATTTATCATCTCTTATTTCTCCCATTCCATGATCTGAAGTAATAATTACATCAATTTCGTCGGAGATTTTTAGTTTATCAATTTCGTCCATAAAATATCCTAGTAGTGCATCAAGTTCTTCTATTTTAGTTTTTATTTCATCACTATTAGGTCCGTATTTATGTCCATAGCTATCCGGTTGGTCTACATACCAAGTAATTAAATGTGGGCGTTTATTTTCAGGTAATTGTAGCCATGAAATTACGGAGTCGGCTCGTTGGTAGTAAGGAAAATTATGATCGTAAAGTTTCCAAATAGAAGGACGATATCCATTTATTTCAGCTTCTGATCCTACCCAAAAATAAGAAGCAGCTTTTACTCCCTGTTTTTCAGCAGTTACCCATATTGGCTCACCACCATAAAAATAACCATCCGTTACTTTATCTCTATCAGAAATTTTATAAATAACCTGTCTGTTGGGATCCCAAAAAGTATTATTTACAATGCCATGGTTGTCTGGGTAAAGACCAGTGGCTATACTATAATGGTTTGGGAATGTTTTTGTTGGAAAAGAAGGTCGCACTATTGATTTAATACCTTTTTGTGCTATTTTATCAAAGTTAGGAGTGTTTACAAGATCTGTATAATCCCATCTAAAACCATCCATTGATAACATTACTACATATGCTTGCTTATTCTGAATAATATTTTCTTCATTATTATCTTCTTTACATGCGGTAAATAAAAATAGATAAGCTAAAATAGCTATTATTGATACTGAGTTAAATGTTTGTTTCATAATGATATGGTTAAAGACTCTTGAGAAAGAAGTTGTGCTTTCAATGAAGGATTATTTAAGAGAGAAAGAGCCCAAACCTAATTTTAGGTATTGGGCTCTTTATTAAAATAGTTACTTATTGTATGTTATTTGCATATTTGTTTTATTATATTAATATCTATTGAAAAGATACTTTAATACCTACATTAAATGTACGAGGTAAACCAATAAATACTTCAGCAGAGTTAGCTGTATGGCTTAAGTTACCTGTTGCACCATAATAACCATTATAACGGCTATTATCAACAGCATCAGAAATATACATTTTATTAAAGGCATTAAATACATGACCAAATACTTGAAGTCCTACACGTCCTTTGAGAGGAATATTATATGATACGTGGAAATCTAACAACCCATAACTAGGTACTTCCCATACTTGTGCTCTATCAGTTTCGTCAGTTCTTGAGAACGGATCCCAATTTGCATAATAATTAGTATTATAGCGATAAATAAACTGCATTTGTAGGCCTTTTACTGGATATAAATCTAACCAGAAAGCAAACTGAGTTTGAGGTGCATCACCAACTTTTAATCCTTTTACATAATAGTTGTATTTAATAGTTGTATCTGGATTATAGTTTTTATACTCTCCACTTACATCATTAGTATATTCCCAGTTACCAAATGAACCAATTGCACCAATACCAACTTGCTTAATTATTCTATACTTAGCTTCTAATTCGAAACCTGAGTGAGTTTGATTCATGCCAGATAAGAAGACATTACCTTCAGAACCATCTGGATTAGTTGTACGTACACTCATTGCTCTATCTTTCCATGTAGTATAATAGTAATTAGCTTTAACATCTAACATTTTGTTTTTAGTAGTATATAGAGCTCCTGCTTCGTAAGCTTGAAATTTTTCATTCTTAGGATCAGCAGTAACAGTACCAGTACGGTCATTAATAACGTTGTCAAAAATAGGAGCTTTAGAAACAAATCCTATATTTCCAAAAACACTTAATTGCTCATTTGGTCTGTACGACATTCCACCTTTTATTTGAGAGCCACTTAGCCAACCTGATTCTGCAGTTAGCTCACCACTACCTTCATCATTCTTCTTAAAATGATTAGTGTAGTTATACTTTATTGTAGAAAAACCGTAAGTACCATAAATAGATATTTTTTCTGTGCTATACTCACCTTGTATAAATGCACCTACCCAGTTTACAGTGTTGGTGAAGTTATACGCAATTCTATCGCCTAATACTTTATTATATTCAGATGGAGAATCAAAAGCACTACTTTGGTCAATATAGAAATTTCCACCTAAAAGGTCACGAACTTCACGATAATGCTCAATTTTAGCATAACGAGCATCAATACCAGTTTGAATTTTTAGGTTATCGTTAATCTTATATTTAATCTTAGAAATTCCACCAAAAGTATGTTGGTTATTACGACTATTACGAAGAATACCAAAAGCAGTATCATTAGCATTATTAGCAATTGTAGCATCATAATCAATTATACGTGAAGGCTCATCAGAATAGTTCCATTTCATTTTACCAATAGTACCAGTACCACCACCAGTACCACCAGAATAATATACTGTTGTAAACTGAGAAAGATTCTTTGTCCATTGCGCATACCAGTTTAAGTTAGCTAGTGGTTTGTGATAAAAGTTCTCTCTTTCATTAATAAAACTATTATCATAACGATCTTTAGTTTTACCATTCCAGTTTTGTTGACCAGTATATGAATCGCTTACTGGTGACCAGTTTTGATTATATAATCTTCCGCTAGAAGAAGGATTCGAATATTTATATTTAGCAGCGCTATCAGCACCAATTTCTTTAGCGTAATCAGTATCATAAGCGGCAACATTTTGTTTGTATAAATTTTGACCATGACGTTGTGAAGCACCAACAATGTAGGCTTCTAAACGATGTTTTTCATTTAGACTATAGCTTAATCCTAAGTAATAACTCCATGTCTCACCCCAAGTACCATCAATAACTCCATTGCCAGCTTTTTTAGCAACTGAAGCACTTACAGCAAGTTTGTTGTTTATTAAACCAGAGTGACCAGTCATAGATGTTTTCATAAATCCACCAGAACCTGCTTCAAAACGACCAACTACACCAGCTTTTTGCTCTGCAGGAGTTGTAATTATATTCATTGTACCACCAATAGAAGGTGTTGCAAGATTTACAGCACTAAGTCCACGCTGCATTTGAATAGAAGACGTTGCATCTGCTACACCATCCCAATTTGACCAGTATACCCAACCATTTTCCATGTCATTTACTGGTACTCCATTAATCATAACAGCAACATTGCGTTGGTCAAAACCACGTACATTAATACGAGAATCACCAGCACCACCACCTTGAGCAGTAGCATATACACCAGGAGTATTATTCATAATTAAAGGTATGTCTCTAGAACCTAATTGAAGCTCAATTTGTTTAGCATCAACATTAGAAATTGCCACAGGAGTTTCCCTTTCCTTTGCTCTGTCAGCAATAATGTTTACACCACCAATACCCATGGACTTTGGCTGCATTCTAATCTTACCAAGGTTTTTAGTGCTGTTGTTTGATACAGATACAGTAACTTTCTTTTCACCATATCCTAGGTATGAAATAATAAGTGTAGCTGATCCACTAACTTCAATCTCAAAATAACCATCTAAATCAGCTACAACTCCAGAAGTTGTGCCTTCAATTTGGATTGCCACATTGGAAAGAGGTGCGCCACTTTCTTGGTCAATTACCGTTCCGGTAACGGTTCCTTGCGCAAAAGAAACATTAGCAAAGCCTATAAGTGCTATTGCTATTAATACAAAACTTAGTACTTGTTTTTTCATGTTAATAATAGTTAATTAATAAATAGTTTGTTATTTTAATACTCGGTAAATATATATAGATTTACTAATATATATATCTTGTGTTAAAAAGAAATGAAAACTATTTTAATTAATTTATTGTGTAAGTCTTTTGTGTATAGAGGATAAAGGCAGTGGCTATAATGAGATGGTATTTTAATTGATTGCTAATTAACTCTATTATTTTCTTTAAATAGCTTGGTATTAATCTACTTCATACTAACGTGTGATAAATTAACTTAAGCCTTGGATTTTACTATAAACAGCGTTATTTAAAGTTAATAAAAGTAGAATTCCTCTGGACAATAGAAAAGCAAGAAATGCTGTCCAAAGTCTGATATTCATATCTCCAAATCCCCAGAGTGCAATTGGTAAAAATACTAATAGTGAAGATAACATAAGAGTGTTGCGCATTGCTTTTGATGCAGTTGCTCCTATATATACACCATCCATAATAAATGCAGTGAAACTTATTAATGGTATAGCAATAACCCAATATAATTGTGGAGTTGCGGTCTCAATTATTTGTTTGTTATTAGTTAATAATAGAAGAATATATTCACCAGCTATAGCATAAAAAATAGTAAAAAGAATACTAAAAATAAGCCCAAAAGTCATATTATTCTTAATAACTCGCTTAAGCAAATTATTTTTTTTCAAGCCAATGGCTTCAGCGCTAAGAGCCTCGGTAGCATTGGCAAAACCATCCAATATATAAGAAAAGAAAAGAAAAAATTGTAGTAATATTGTATTAACGGCTAGGGTAGTGTCGCTAATTTTAGCCGATTGAATAGTGAAAAAAGACATTACGAAGATTATACCTAATGTTCGAATAAAAATATCTTTATTTACATTTATAAACTGCTTTAGCTTGGCATTAATTATAGAAGCATAACTTATAGGTATAATATAGTGTCTGTATTTTTTAAGGAATAGAATTATTACTAATACTAAGGCCATATATTGAGCAATTACGGTACCTAATGCTACACCTTGAGTTTTCATATCAAGGTAATAAACAAAGAAAAACGAAAGAGAAATATTAATAATATTTGAGAAGATAGAAATTATCATTGGATAAATAGTATTCTGCATTCCAATAAACCACCCACTGAATGTTAGTATTATTAATGTGGCTGGTAAAGCCCAAATTCTAGTATTAAAATAAATTCTTGCTTCTGATTCTATGGCAAATGATGAGTCGGTTAGTAGTAGCGACCAGTCAATAATATAGTAATGCAAAGTCAATATTATAGCAGTAGCAAATATTGAAATGCTTAAAGCTCTTGCCAAAACAAGGAAAATTTCTTTTATATCTTTCTTGCCAAAAGCTTGTCCTGTAAAACCTACGGTACCCATTCTAAGGAATCCCATTCCCCAATAGATAAAGTTGAAAACCATGGATCCTAAAGCAATAGCTCCAACGTATATTAAACTATCAAGATGGCCCATAAGAGCAGTGTCTACCATTCCTAGTAAAGGGATAGTAATATTGCTAATAATATTAGGTATTGCTAGTTTTAAAATACGTTTATTCATGATGTCTTTAAAGAAAATAACCCCAATAGAGATTATCCATTGAGGTTATAATATATATATATTGAAATATTAGTTATTCAGTATTAAAGGAAGACCATTTTTACCACCACCAATAATTACAGTTTTAGAATTTGGAGATTCTGAAAGTTTAATTGTAGCTTCAATACCACGCATCTTAAGAAGTCCATCAGTCAAACTACTATTAATAATTTTGTTTGCAGCAGCCTCACCTTCAGCAGCAATACGTTTACGTTCAGCCTCTTTTGTTTCTCTTTGAATTTTAAATTTATACTCAAGAGCTAATTGCTCTTGTTTAAGTTTGCTTTCAATAGCTGTTTTAATGGTAGCTGGTAGAATTATACTACGAATTAGCATACGATCCAAAAGGATGTATTTTTCATCTAAAATCTTTTTAGTTTCATCATAAATCTCAGTTTCGATAGCATCTTTTTTGGTTGAGTATATCTCTTCAGGAGTATATCTACCGATTACACTACGTGCTGCAGCTCTCATTGATGGAACTACAATTTGTGATTCGTAATTTTTACCAATAATTTTATGCAATTTAGGAAGCTCAGCAAATACAGGCTTATACCATGCTGATACATCAATTCTAATTTCAAGACCATTAGAAGAAAGCATTTTCATTTCCTCAGCCTTTTCTTTTTGACGTACATTATATACGTATACTTTATTCCATGGAGCAATAAAATGGAAACCTTCGTCCATTGCACCTTCATTAATATCAATACCTATTCCAAATGTGTTAAAAATAACTCCACCTTGACCAGCACCTATTGTTACAGTCATTCTACTCCAGAAAATTATTAATAAAATAATAGCTCCTGCTACTATTGCCATTGGAAATACTTTTTTCATATTTAAGTCTCCTTGTGGTTGTCTTTGTTGATTCATATTATTTGTTTTTAAGTGTTTTCTAATTATTTAATTACTCTCTGCAAATGTACGTTATTTTTTTTCGCTTTATATTTAAAAAAGCTAAAATAAAATAAAAGGGAATTCTGCGTATCAAAATATATTTTGTAGGTTTTTCACAAAATATATTTTGTGTTTCATATAGCAAAATGTACGTTATTTTTTTTCGCTTTATATTTAAAAAAGCTAAAATAAAATAAAA
>JAOZPM010000008.1:26454-37760 GCA_029932765.1 Bacteroidales bacterium
GCTAAAATAAAATAAAAGGGAATTCTGCGTATCAAAATATATTTTGTAGGTTTTTTTCTGAGTCTATGACAAAAAATCACCATTTGTTGTTACATACTGTTCTTTGTATAATCTTTATCTAATAATCCACGAATTACTTGAATTTGCATGATTTATTTCGTGTAAATTCGTGCAATTCGTGGATACTTATATATTAAGTGTTGATTTCTAAGTGATATTCTATTTAGGTCTATTATTTCATCCTCCTTCGCTGAGGCTCTGGTCGATAAATGAGTTGATAATTATTTTTGTTATGTATTTAGTAATTTCTTCCAAAACTATTTTATTGTCATATACTTCGGTAGTTTATACAAATATTATTTAAAAACAGTAATTGATAAATAGAATAATTCTGATAAAATCACGTTAAAAATAAATTGTAAAGAATTCCTATTTGTGATTTATCTTTGCAGCAATTAATATAAAGAAAAGTAAAATTGAAAAAACTAAGTATATTTACTCTTAAATCGTATATAGGACCTCTGATTCTTACATTCTTTATTTCCATATTTGTATTATTAATGCAGTTTTTATGGAAGTATGTCGATGATTTTGTAGGTAAGGGTTTTGAGTGGTACACAATTGCAGAGCTTCTTTTTTATGCCTCAGCTACATTTGTACCTATGGCGCTACCATTGGCGGTATTGCTTTCATCATTAATGACTTTTGGTAATCTTGGAGAGAATTATGAGCTTGTAGCTATTAAATCTGCAGGAATATCAGTTCAAAGATTGATGCGCCCAATGGTTGTTTTTATTGTGTTTGTTAGTGTTGGAGCATTCTATTTTTCAAATTATATTCTTCCCAAGGCAAATCTCGAGTTTCAAACATTGCTTAGTGATGTAAGAAATAAAAAACCCGCAGTTACCATTGCTGAGGGAGTTTTTAATTCTGATATTGGTGATTTTGTGATTAAAGTAGGGAAGAAGCTTCCCGATGGTAGAACAATACAGGATGTTGTAATCTACGATCATCGTAATGGTGGTGGTAATACTAATGTTACTCAAGCTAAGAGTGGCTTGATGGAAATGACGGATGATAAAATGTACTTAATTCTTACTCTTTTTGATGGAATTAATTATAATGAAAGTGTAGATAAAACGGCTAAGAAATTTGAACCGCTGCAAATTACTAAGTTTAAGAAAGAAATACAAAGAATAGATTTATCAGCATTCTCGTTTAAGAAAACTGATAAAAGCCTTCGAAAGAAAGGTTATCAAATGCTAAATGTATATCAACTAGCATTTTACGACGATTCTTTATCCGCAGATTTAGATAGTACTTTGAAAAAATTTAGCAATAGCTCAATGAGAGACTATGCTTATTATTATAAGCACTATATTATGAGCTCTATTCCTGACTCTGTTAAGAAAAAATCAGTTGATAAGCGTTTTGTTGATAGCTTAACTGCCATTGCAAATAATAAGAAGCTAAAGCCAAAAATTAAGAAGAAAGTAGTTGCCAATGTTGATGTGGAAAACGCATCAATAGAAGTAAATAAAGAGATGCAAAGCTATTTATTAGATAATTTTGATAGCCTTCGTCAGTTGAGAATAATAGTTGGCGCTGTATCGCAGGGTAGAAATGCTGCATATCAATCAAAATTCTCTACAGATAGGGTAATTGGTAAAGAAAAATATATTTCTAAATATAGAGTAGAGTGGCATCGGAAGTTTACTCTATCTATTGCCTGTATTCTATTATTCTTTATAGGCGCACCACTTGGTTCAATTATTAGAAAGGGTGGTTTAGGAATGCCATTGGTAGTTTCTATTGTTATGTTTGTTACTTATCATGTTTTTACAATAATTGGCGAAAAATCAGTAAAATCATTGGTAATGGAACCTTGGGAAGGTATGTGGTTAGCAAGTTTAATCTATTTACCAATGGGCGTATTCTTTACTTGGAAGGCAACTATTGATGCTCCATTATTTGACTCAGAGGCTTGGCATAAAATCTTTTCTAAGATTAATATTTTTTCCAAACTAATGAAGAAAAAAAATAATGCATAATACTGCTAAGCCATTAAGGATATTACAAATATGCAATAAACCACCATTTCCTCCAATGGATGGTGGGGCAATAGGAATGCATAATGTAAGTCAAGGCTTTATCGATAGTGGTTTTGATTTGCATATTCTGAGTGTAAATTCCAATAAGCATTTTGTTGATATTGATACACTGCCACAATCTTATATCGATAATACTAATTTTAATGCAGTAGAGGTTGATCTAAATATTAAAGTATTTTCGGCATTTGCTAATCTGGTTTTCAGTAAGCGTTCTTATAATATTGAGCGGTTTTATAATAAAGAATTTGGTAATAAACTTACTGAAATACTTGAGAATAAGGAATTCGATATCATCCAGATTGAAAGTGTTTTCCTAAAAGATTATATTCCAACAATAC
Organism: Bacteroidales bacterium; assembly: GCA_029932765.1. GTDB lineage: Bacteria > Bacteroidota > Bacteroidia > Bacteroidales > UBA1556 > UBA6267. Next base: position 28,904 of record JAOZPM010000008.1, read on the forward strand.
GAAAATACTCAAAAGCTAAGCTAGTATTGCGAGCACCAAATGTGGAGTTTGTAATATGGAATAGGCTTGCTCAAATTGAAAAGAGTTTTCTAAAAAGATTTTACTTAAATATACTTGCAAAGCGCCTTAAGAAGGAGGAATTAATAGCATTTGATAAAGTAGATGCTATATATACTGTAACAGAAAATGATATAAAGTTAATAAAATCATTGGGAATAAAAAAGCCCATAGAATTTATACCAACGGGCATTGATGTTACTAAGGATCTTTCTACTGAGGGAGTGAATACTGAATATCCATCAATCTTTCATATGGGGGCTTTGGATTGGCTACCAAATCAGGAAGCTGTAAAATGGCTGTTGGATAATGTATGGCCAAGTATCTATAAAGAATTTCCTAAGCTTAAGTTTTATATTGCTGGGCGCAGACCACCACAGTGGTTAAAAGATTTAAGAATTGATGGGGTAGAAGTAGTAGGAGAGGTTGATGATGCAGCGGCCTTTATTAAGTCGAAAGCCATTATGCCAGTGCCATTATTCTCAGGTAGCGGAATGCGAGTTAAAATTATTGAAGGTATGATGCTTAAAAAAGCAATTGTATCTACTACCATTGGTATTGAGGGGATTATACATAAAGATGGAAAAGATGTATTGATTGCCAATACGCCTCAAGAGTTTATTGATAGTATCCGTAAGCTTATTTGGAAAGAAGATTTCTATAAAAGTATTTGCTTTAATGCTAGAGAGAATGCAAAACGTAATTATTCAAATAAAGTATTAGCAGAGAAACTTAATGGTTTTATTAGTAGCATACTTTAGTTTTTTTGTTTATCTTTAGGGTTTTAATCTACTAAATATTATGCCTTATGGAATCCGAAAGTAGTATTATACAACCGCTGCAAGAATATGCTAAAAAAACTAACCGAAGTTTTAAGCATAATCATATTCCTTATGATAATTCTAATTATAGAATGCAAAATGCAGCAGTTGATACTGTGGTTATTGTAGAAAAAAATACCTCTGAACCTAAATTCATTAGCTTTTACAATTCTAAAGAGTATAATTATTATAGTGGGTTCTTTTTATCGATAGATTTGCCAAAGGAAACAATGGTTCTACTAGCATCAAAAAATGTATTTCATAAATTAAACCCATTTCATAATCACTCCAATAGAGTTTCTGGATATAGATATTTCGATTCGGTGGGTATTATCTCAAATAATAGTAATTATAAGGATGCTATTAGTTTACTTTCAAATGCTAAATTAAGCAAATTGATAATTAAAGCTTTATCAATAGATCCTCGAATTAAAGTAGGAGTAAATTATATTATTCCTAAAAATGAGTTCGAAAATAAGTCGGTACTAGGTATTTTTATCCAAAAAGCATGGTTTAGCAATACAATTTTAATTGATAAGCTATTTAAAGTGTCAGAAGAAATTGCAGAAATATTAAAATAATGCTTAATTCCGTATTAAATTATAGGATAATTTAGTTTTATTACCTTTGGAATCGGTAGCCGAAATTACAAACTTATGCTTGCCTGCTTCAAAATGCTTATCAATAATGTAATATAGGTGTTCTCTTTTAGGGTCGTATTCCAATAATACCCATTGGTTGTTAATGCTTGCGCTATATTTTTTTATGCCCGATAGATCATCTTGTACTTTAAAACTTATAAGTCTTTGTTTTGTAATATTCTTATTCTCATAAATATTTTTTGGCTTTAGTACGGGGGCAATAGTATCAATATCAATATAATACCTACCAAAACTTCTGGTTTTGGTACTAAGCCACCCATTTGAATATTCTCCTCCTTCATATACTCTTATGTCTTTACTATTTAGGCTAATAATACATAGTTTACTCTTGTTCTTAATGCTATCGGGATTAATAACTCTTATCTTAAGTTTACTGTATTTATGAAGAGGTACTCCAATTTCAAAAATATTGCATAATTTACTATAAGTACTATATTTATTATCTTCACTTTTAGCATGGAATTGCTGCGAACTATAAAATGCTCCCTTTGGAATTACTATCTCAAAATTCTCTGCTTTATAAATATTCTCATGATTACAATCAAATATATTTGCATTTAGAACTTCTTTATGTTCATTGCCTTCAATATGCTTTACAAACACCTCTAAAGTAACACTTTGCCCTGCAAAATCGTAAGCAATAATCTTTACCTTATGAGCTTTACTATCGTTTAGCAACATAATTCCATTATTCATTACATTACTAATATTTAATAGGTGAGTGTTTTCTTCTTTTAGCGATCGCTGAAACCTTTGTTTCTTGCTTTTAAAAGTACTATAATCAATATATGAGTTTATATACCTTTTTTCGCTAAAACTAATTTTCTCAGCAGTAAATCTTGAGTATAAAGTGTCATCAAAATAGAATTCTAATTTATAGTATCCATTTTTATTATTAGCACCATTAAATCTGTCGAATCCTTCAATAGCAGGGTAGAACTGTGTTGATGAGATATTTATGGTATCCTTAAACTTCTTATAAACGATGGATTTATCTTGATATAAAGTAAACTCCTGAACTACAGAATTATCATATTTATAATAATTATAGATTCTTAGTTTACGCATTATTGGATATCTATTATCATTTACTTTTATGCCAAACAAAAGAGGATTTATTGGTTGCTGCGCTCCATTGCGAATTTCGAAATGCACATGTGGGCCGCCAGAACTTCCACTATTGCCACTATACGCAATAAGCTCTCCTTGCTTAACGGATATCTGCCCTTTTGTAGGAAATATTTCTATAGCAAATTTCTGTTGTGTATACTGCGTTTGTTTTACTAATTTGGCAATGCTATCACTATATTTATCTAAATGTGCATATACGCTTACATAACCATTAGGATGAGTTATATATAATGCATTGCCATAACCCCATGGCGAAACCTTTATACGCGAAACATAGCCGTCAGCGGCTGCTAGTACACGTTTGCCAATTACTCCTTGTGTTTTGATATCTAGCCCCGTATGGAAATGATTAGATCTTAATTCGCCAAAACTACCCGATAGTATTATGGGTATGTCTAAAGGTGATATAAAATAATTTTGAGGGTAATTATTCTGTGCCTTTAATTCAATACTTGTATTGAGTATTACTAAGAGTAATAATACTGAATATATGCTATTTGTAATCTTCATTTTTTAAACCTTTATAATAGTATTTTTTATATTTTTTGAATGACTTTTTATTCCCAAACCTAATATTATAAAGAGGTTTCTTGCTAGAATTAGTATATTTCTTATAATCCTTCAATCCCAATTTTTGCATGCATTCTTGGGCTGTGCTTTTTGCAATATCATTGTTGTTCTCATCTGCTAATAACCATATTTCGAATGCAAGTTCTGTTTCCTTATTATTAAGAGCCGATTGTATGCAATATGTATATACCTCTTTAGAATTAGCATCTTTGGCAAACTTACTTAATGTGTATTTACTAATTTTTGATGGTATGGAATCATAAAAATCTTCAGTTGCTTTATATAACTCAATTGCTCTCTTACTATCTTTATTTTTACTGTACTCCTTGCTTTCTAAAACTAATAGTTGATAATGTATTTCATTTTTATATATAATAAGCAACGATCGAGGATAAGTCTCATTTAGAGCAGTTTTAGGGTGTTCTTCGGAAATGCTAATGGCAGTATCGCAATAGCTTTTCATCGAAACATAATCCTTAAAATCAATGCTTATTCTTGATTTCTTCATTAGGGCATTAAAAGCTTTGCTTTGCTCAGAATTTTCTTTCTTTTGGAGTTCGGCTCTTACCTTTGCTAGTGAAATTAATATCATTGAATCTTCTTGAAGATTATTCTCCTCAATTTCTTTCAGTGATTTATTAAGTATGGTATTTGCCGAATTAAACCTCTTTGCCCAGGCATTTAGATTTGCTTTACCCAACTGTTTTAGAATTAACCTTTTGGCACTTTTATTTATACAATAGCTAAGTGAGTCCTTAGTGTCAATATTAAACTCTTGCTTTATACTATTTGCCGTTTTGTAATTAGAATATGCCTTTGAATAATCACCACTTTCAAAATATGCGTCTCCTTTTTTAATATGCAATCTATATGAGCTTTTGGCTGTTTGTTCAGGACTAATATCTGCAATCTCAAAAGTGCTATATTCCTGTTTTTCAATAATTTTACTATGTTCTATTATCTTTTTTGCTGCCTTGGAGTTAGAATAGCTATCATCTGATAATTGCTCCTCAGTTTGCTTAATAAATGCAATTGCATTGTCAAGAGAATATAGTTGCGCTATGCTATCGGCATGGTGGAGGTAGGCATTAGATTGTTGCTTATTGCTAGCCGACTCAATGCTTAAGCGCAAGTATTGTGTAATTAATAGTGTATATAATGCTTTTGCGTCTTTATTAGTTTCTATGGCTTCCGAAAACTTCTCCTGATATCTGCTAGCAGCGTCAAGATAATCCTCTGTCATATCAAATCTACCACGTCGCATTGATGCACTTGCAATACTTATATATGATTTGTAAATTCCATGACGGGCAGTATTTATTGCCGAGTCTTGGTAGCTTTCGCAAGATAGGATATGCATGTTTACAGTACAGAAAGTCTTTGCTTCTCCAAGTATCCTTAGTCCTTCGGTAAAACGCTCTTCTTTATTTAATGCAATACCTTTTTGTAGCATTGCATTATAATTTAGCAAAGCGAGTTCGTTAGCTTTTATATAATTACTTCTGATTTCTAATATTCTATTTAAATAAATTCCAGCATCACTATATTTCTTCTGATTATAATCGTATAAAGCAAGCTCATATAAGGCTGGAAAATACTCTGGATTAAAGTCTACCGATTTATCAAAATATTCTATTGATTTATTATTATTACTATCATTTTTATATTCAATACCCTTTGAATAGAATAAAGAATCCAATACATTTATTTTACTAATGTATAATAAATAGAGCGAGTCTATTAGGCTTTTTGTATTAAGGTAATCCATATAAATTCCTGCAGGGTCAGTCTCTTTTAGCGAAAGATATGATTCGTATTTTGGAATTTCTATCTTATTTATACCTATATTAATATACTTAATATCAATGCTTTGTAATAGCAATTTATCAATATTATCAGCATCAAGTTTTGCTATGTCATTTTTAATATTACTAATCTTTTCTCCATCAGAGTAGTATTGTTTAATATAGTTTATTGATTTATAAAAGTTGTCTTTCTGGTCGTTATGAAAATAGTAAGATAATTCCTCTTTCGAAATGGTGTAAGAGGCAAGTCCTGTAGCATCAGTAAAGTTGCTATCAAATACTGTTTTGTTTTGACTGTTTAATTCCAAATAGATTTTTCTTTTCTGAATTTCTTTACTATTATTCTCAAATATGGAATATGAATAATAAACAGTTTCGGGCAAACAAGCTTTACTGAAATTAAAGCCCTTATATGTAAAATTTCCCTCAGAAATTACACTATCGATACTTATGCTCAGTATATAGTTGTTGCCGTCTTTTATTAGCTTAGTTTGGCTATTTGATTTTATATAATACTTAAAGAAGGATCGCATTCTTGATTGCGCTTCTGATAATTCAATAATGAAGAAATTAGGCAAACTATTATTATCTTCATATGCATTAAATTTAAATTCAATGTCCAAATTATGCACCTCTTGGTATACAGTCATCTTTTGCGCAGCAAGATTATACGGCATTATAATAACTAATATAAGAAGGAAGTATTTGATAATTATGTTTGGCATTCTTTTTATTGTTTGTCTGTATTTACAACGTTTTTAAGACAATTTATTGTAATAATAATTTCTGAGATTAATTCTTTTATTTATTTTTTAGATAATAAGTTATTAGCAATAGACATTAGCACATAAAGTGGAATAATTATTAAAATAGCCATATACATCCATTGGTAAAAAACAACTAATAATAAAACACTAATGCTTAAAAAAATATATCTTATTTTATTATCGTTCCAAGTCAGGTTTTTGAATTTAAGAGCAAAAAGAGGTAGTTCGGCAACCAATAAGTATGATAATACAATTGATAAACCACCTAAAACGTATGCATTGCTAATAAGTTGATTAAACTCTGGACAGTTGCAAGTAGTACTATATGTAGCAAAAGATAATGCTCCAATAAATAAAGCATTGGCAGGAGTTGGTAATCCAATAAAGCTAGATGTTTGTCGGTCATCAATATTAAATTTTGCTAAGCGAAAACCACTCATAGCTGCTATTACAAAAGCTATCATAGGAAATACTCTAACATCCATTAGTTCATAACTAACAATAGGAGTAGGGCTATTTAGGAGCATATTATACATTATTATTGAAGGCAATACGCCAAAAGTAACCATATCAGAAAGAGAGTCGAGCTGTGCGCCCAGTGGTCCTGAAACTTTTAATAGGCGGGCAACCATTCCATCAAAAAAATCGAAGCCAGCACCTGCTATCATTAACCAAAATGCTAGTTCCCAATGTCCGTTCATTGCAGAAATAATTCCACTTACACCACTTATAAGATTTAGTAAAGTTATTATATTAGGAATATGTTTTTTCACAAGTCAATAGTTTGATTTAAAGTACAAAAATAGGAATTTAAACACTTTAACTCATTTATACTCATCAATACTTATTATTTAGCATTGTTGAAAAGTAATACTTCTAAAAGCTTTGTGTTTTTTAATAATAATTGCAGAGATTACTCTAATAACAGGGTAAACACCTCTTATTTATAGGTTTTAATTTAATGATAGTACTTCATAAAAGGTTATAGAATTACAGATTACTGAATATCGAATACCGATTAGTCTATTGAAAAGGCTTCTTTTTTACAACACCACCATGCACCTCACCAAGTATATGCTCAGCAACAAATGCCTTGCTATCTACTTCAAGTACTTTTCTTATAACTCTATTTACCTCTAATCGAGTAACAATTACATATACAACCTCAATATCATCATCATCACATTTTGCTCTTCCGCCTCTTGCGTGGTATAGGGTTACGCTCTTATTAAGTTCGTCGGTAAGCAATAGTTTTATATCTTGATGCTTATCCGATACTATAGTAAGTCCATAATATTCTTCTATACCATGAATTACAAAATCCACAGTTTTAGAAGCCACAAAATAGGTTAGTAGCGAATAAAGAGCTATTTCGATGCCAAGAATATATCCTGCAAAGGAGAATATAATTACGTTTAGAATAAGTATAGTGTCACCAACTGATAAAAATGACCTTTGGCTGATGGAAAGAGCCAAAACCTCAGTGCCATCAATTACGGAATTGCCTCTTACCGCAAAACCTATACCTAGGCCTAGAAAGAAACCTCCAAATATTGCTATTAATAAAGTGTCAGAAGTGATAATTGGGAAATGTATAAAAGCTATTGTAGAGGCAAGTAATGTAATTGCTATAATACTTAATATAGCAAAGCGAATATTGATTCTAATTCCTCCCCAAATAATAAAAGGAATGTTTATAACTATTATCCAAAGGTATAATGGCAGGCCAGTAGTATGTGCCAAAAGCATGGAAATTCCTGTCACTCCGCCATCAATAAAATCATTGGGAATAAGAAAAGACTCTAAGCCAAAGGATGCTGAGATAACTCCCAAAACTATTAGTAGGATACTCTTTATGTTTTTTATTATAACGGTTTTTGTAATAGTTATCTTCATATAAATTTGCTTTTAATATTCGATAAAGATAATAGATATTAGCCTTAATTATATATTGTAATTTTATATATTTACAAAATATTAATTTTATGCTAAATAATTGTGAATAAAGCAGGTAATAATATCAAAAGATGTAGCTGGGCAAACCCGAAGAATATTTTATATATTGATTATCACGATAATGAGTGGGGAGTTGAGAAACATGATGATAATGAGTTGTTTGAGATGCTTATACTTGAAGGAGCACAAGCAGGTTTGGCATGGGAAACAGTGCTAAACAAAAGAGATAATTATCGTATTGCTTTCGATAATTTTGATCCTAAAATAGTTTCCAATTATGATGAACAGAAATATGAAGAACTACTACAAAATAAAGGTATAATACGTAATAGACTGAAGATAAAATCTGCAATAAGAAATGCTAAGGTGTTTATTGAAATTCAGAAAGAGTTTGCTAGTTTTGATAATTATATTTGGGCATTTGTTAATGGAAAACCTATTGTAAACTCATTTACTAAAGAAAATGCTACTGCTAAAACTGAACTCTCGGATATAATATCAAAAGATTTGAAAAAACGAGGGATGAATTTCGTAGGTTCAATTATAATTTATGCTTATATGCAATCCATAGGCATGGTAAATGATCATGAGATAAATTGCTTTAAACATATACGATGAAAAACATAAATATACAGTATTATAAGTCAATAATAGGAGAGCTAATAATAGGTTCATACGATGGTAAGTTATGCTTAATCGACTATCGATATCGTAAGATGAGAGATAGAATTGATAATAGAATAAAAACGCATCTAAAGGCAGAGTATATAATACATAATAGTGAAATTATAAAAGAAACAATAAAGCAGCTTGAAGAGTATTTTGTGCAAAAACGAGATAAATTTGATATTCCTTTAATAATGCTTGGCTCTGATTTTCAGAAACAAGTTTGGGAAGCACTTATTAATATTCCTTATGGCACAACAGTCAGTTATAAGGCTCTTTCAGAAAAAATAGGAAATCCCAAAGCGGTGAGGGCAGTAGCTAATGCAAATGGTGCTAATGCTATTGCTATTATTATTCCTTGCCATAGGGTAGTAGCTAGCAATGGTGGTTTGGGAGGTTATGCTGGTGGTTTGGATGCGAAA
>JAOZPM010000204.1:0-3419 GCA_029932765.1 Bacteroidales bacterium
GTTAACCCGTTTCAGGGGACACGCAACACAATGTACATGTCTCCAGATAACTACTTGGTAGCTACCCTTCAGCTAGCGCCATTCGGGACATTCCCGGCTTTGTAAGATAAGAGGGCAGTATGGCATTAATGATAAAACGAGTCGTTGTCGCCATCGGTGGAAATGCACTGATCAAGGATAACGAACATCTGGAAGTATCTGATCAGCTTAAATCCGCCCAAGAAACAGCTACGTATATTGCTGACTTTATTGCCCTTGGTTATGAAGTTGTCCTGACCCACGGCAACGGCCCGCAAGTTGGCTTTATCCTGCGGCGGTCGGAACTTGCTTTTGAAGCGGGAGAGCTCCACTTTGTCCCGTTAAAAAACTGTGTAGCCGACACTCAGGGGGCTATCGGTTATCAACTTCAGGAATCGCTGCACAACGCTTTTAAAAACAAAGGGATCAAGAAGAGTGCCGCGACACTGGTGACAATGGTGGAAGTGGATGCCGATGATCCCTCTTTTGCCCATCCAACCAAGCCGATCGGCGTGTTTTATCCCGAAGAGAAACTGAACTCTCTGCGGCAGCAACATCCCGATTGGCATATTGTCTTTCAGGACGGCAAAGGTTACCGCCGCGTCGTCCCTTCCCCCAAGCCCAGGCGGGTTATCGAAATTGAGGTGATCCGCAGCATGCTTGATGCCGGTCTTTGTGTCATTGCCTCAGGTGGCGGTGGGATTCCGGTTGTCGCTGATGAACAGGGTCATCTGTCGGGAGTCAATGCAGTTATCGATAAAGATCTTTCATCGGCACTGCTGGCCAATGAACTCTCTGCTGATACGCTGATCATTTTAACGGCAGTCGATAATGTCTACATCGACTTCAACAAAACAACGCAGAAAACTATAGAGTTTATGACGGTTGCTGAAGCCGAACAATATATGTCCCAGGGACACTTTGCCTCAGGAAGCATGGGGCCAAAAATCCAAGCAGCAACGAACTTTCTGGCTGGCGGAGGAGAACGGGTCATTATTACTTCTGTAGAGAATCTGGTTAGTTCCGTAGAGGAAAATCGCGGGACACACATTGTTAACTGAAAGAAAAACTCTGCCCGAGGAGTTTTAAATGGAACAAAAGGATCGATCGTTACTGCATAAGGTCGCACAAAAAGTGAACTGGTTTGTCGAGCGCATCTGTGCCCTGCTGGTCGGCACAATGGTCGTGGTTATCTGGTTTGAGGTGGTTGAGCGCTATTTCCTCCATCTGGGGCATACCTGGACCGAAGAATTCTCTCGCTATATCATGATCTGGGCGGCTTTGCTGGCGATTTCATGTGGTGCTTTTTATCGGGAGCATATCGGCCTGGATATTGTCGGGAGATTTCTCCCTGAAAAGGGGGCTCGTATTCTGGTGATTTGTCTCGATCTGGTCAGTTTTTCTTTTTTCACCTTCCTCACCTGGTACGGCATTGGCATGACTCAGGCGGGACTTGGGCAGTATGCCACTATTTTTGGAATCACCATGGTGGTCCCTTTTGCGGCGGTTCCGATATCTTCGGCGCTGACAGCTTTTCAGATTTTTGCCGCAATGATCCGGGGACAAAAAACGATTGCGACACCGATGACTACTCAATAGGGGAATCTTATGATTCTGGTTATTCTGATTTTTTTCTTTTTTATTTTAATTGGTCTTCCTATCGGAGTCACCCTGGGAGTTGCCGGGGTTGCGGGACTTCTCCAGATTGGTGGGGAAAACTTTTTGATGATGGCTCCCAAACGGTACTTCGAGGGGCTGGATCTTTTCACTTTTATGGCGATGCCGTTTTTTATCCTCGCTGGCGAGATCATGAATCGCGCTGGGATTACGCAACGGCTGGCAGCTTTTGCCAACGCCTTAGTGGGGTATATGCGTGGTGGATTGGCTCATTCGAACATGATTGCATCGGTTCTGTTTGCCGGCATGACCGGGGCGGCTGTGGCCGATACGGCGGCATTCGGTAATACTCTCGTTCCAGCTATGGTAAAGGAAGGTTATTCGCGCCCCTTTTCCTGTGCGGTGACGGTTGCCGGGTCGATTATCGGGCCAACCATACCTCCATCAAACCTGATGGTTATCTACGGCTCGTTGATGGGGGTTTCCATTGCCGGGCTGTTTGCTGCGGGCGTCCTCCCGGGTTTATTGATCTGTGTGTTGTGTATGGCTGTCATTGCCGCCCTGGGGAAGCGTCTGAATCTGCCGAAGAGTGAAGATCGCCTCAGTCTGATGCGGATTGTGTGGGCATTCAAGTCAAGTTTTCTGGCAATTCTGATGCCGGTGATTATTCTCGGTGGAATTCTGTCGGGGATTGTCACCCCGACCGAAGCTGCTGCCATTGCAGTGTTCTACGCTCTGTTTATCGGTATTGTTGTTTATCGGGCACTGACATTTTCTGACATTGTTGAAATGTTGATCAGAACAGCTCGCATTACCGGGATTGTTTTTCTGATCATCGCCAGTGCCTCCATTTTAAGCTGGTGGATGACATTCATGCAGATTCCACAGAAAATCGCTGCATTTATCCTGTTTTTGTCCAGCAACCCTAATGTCATTATCGGTTTAATTCTGCTGCTGTTGCTGGCCGTCGGGATGTTCATGGATATCAACGCTGCTTTGATCATCCTGGCACCGGTCCTTGGACCATTGACAGCAACCATTGGGATGGATCCGGTGCATGCGGGAATCATGATTGTCCTCGCTTTGAATATTTCGCTGATGACCCCACCAGTTGGCGCTTGTCTGTTTGTGATGTCATCGGTTACCGGTGAGAGAATAGAGAAAATAAGTTATGCCCTGATTCCATTCTTGGTCGTGGAAGTAGGGGTGCTCTTTTTGGTGGCGTTCTGGGATGATCTGACCATGTTCATCCCGAGATTGTTGCTGTAATCCTGAATGGCGCTAGTTTAAGCAATTTTAGCGACGTTCGTAAGGTTTTTAACTTTGTTTTGAACTACCCATCCCGTGTAACGCAGCCGGAATGGAATAGTTGATTTGAGAAAAAGAACGGCAAATGTTTGAAGGCGTAGCCTGAGTTTTTGCCGCTCCTCAAAACAGCTGTGGAATGGAGGGAACCCGCCAACGGCGGGCAAGGAGGTCGGGCACCTTTTTCTGCATACTCTTTTGTGGTGTACAAAAGAGTATGGCGACAAGCGGGGGCGCAACCCCGCGACCTTGTTACTTGTTAACCCGTTATTGCCCGTAAACTTCTTGGGACAGCCCCCGATGAACCTGGGGACAGTCCCGAGTTTACTAATTGGAGGGATTTTTTTAGCGAAGGTTTTATTAACAATTGGCAACCTGATTGCCACAACTAAGGAGGCTCAAATGAAAGCTGTAAAACAGATGTTAGTCATTCTTATGATCGCTCTCTTTGCTATCGTAAGTGTCACCGGAACCGCCGT
>JAOZPM010000205.1:0-3416 GCA_029932765.1 Bacteroidales bacterium
CCATATATTTGCTAAATGAATGAATGAGTTGTAAACTGTAAAATAGTTAATTTAGCTAAGTTTATGGTATGCAAGGTGGTAGTAATTGCGCAGCATCGGGGATATCGAAAAAGAGCAGGTAATAGCACAACTGCACCAAAAATGGACAGCCCCGGATAATGAGGTAGTAAAACGCATGAGTATGTTTAAGGAGAAGAGCCCGGGTATTTTGAAGGTGATAAAGGAGAGTTAAAGAAATGGAGTAGCATTTGTCTGGAGAAACCAGACGAAATACTAATGATGATATAGATAATGGTACAAATAAGGGTAAAAGAAATAGATTAATTGATAAACCATCTGGAGAAACCAGACGAATTGTAGCTATTGGAAAAAATGATGATGATTAAGGAGGCATTGAATTAATTATGAATGCATAATTATGAATTGTTAATGAAAAGAAATTATAATGTTTAACCAATTTGTTGGCATTAACAAAATGGTTAAATGAGAAATAAATGAATTAATATGAAAAACGAGGTAGTAGAATATTTAACAAACGATTTTGAGTCTTATGCAAATAAAGCCCAAGATGGAATAGAATTTTGGTTTGCTCGTGATTTGCAACATTTGTTAGAATATAGTGAATGGCGAAACTTTACCAAAGTAATCAACAAAGCCAAAACTGCTTGCGAAACTGCTGGTCACAGTATTTCAGACCATTTTGTTGGCATCAACAAAATGGTACAAATTGGTTCTGGCACCGGGCGAGAAATAGACGACATTATGCTTACCCGTTTTGCGTGCTACTTAATAGCCCAAAATGGAGACCCCAAAAAAGAAGCAATTGCTTTTGCTCAAAATTACTTTGCCATTCAAACACGTAATTTTGAAGTAATAGAGCAACGCATTAAAGATTGGGAGCGTTTAAATGCACGTCAGAAACTTACTTTATCAGAAAAGGAATTATCAGAGTTAATTTACGAAAGAACAGGTAACGATAGGGATTTTGGTATAATCCGTAGTAAAGGCGACCAAGCCTTATTTGGTTATACTACCAAACAAATGAAAAAGAAATTAGAAATTAAAGAGAATCGTCCATTAGCCGATTTTCTACCTGTAATTACTATAAAGGCAAAAGATTTTGCTTCTGAAATTACTATTTTTAATGTTAAGGATAAGGATATAAAAACTGGTCAGCAAATATCTTGGGAGCATATACGGAATAACAAAGGCGTTAGAAAGTTATTGCAAGAAAGAGGCATTAAACCAGAAGAATTGCCAGCCGAAGAAGATGTTAAGAAATTGGAGCGTAGAGTGAAATCGGAAGATAAAAAATTCATCAAAAACCCCGATAAATTGGCTGGTGAAAAATAAGAAATAGATTTTATAATTGAGATAATGAAGATAAAGAAAAATATAAATAAAGGATTTTAAAGCTTTTTATGGTAAGCATCAAATATACTCCATCATTATAGCAAACTCCAATAACAGGCATAAGCAAGCACAAAAAGCAACAAATTTATTTACCTTAGCGATAGCGACGGTGGATAATAAAACAAAAGAAAAATGTATCGTAAATTATTATCAACCATATTAATTATATTGCTCAGCGGACAGCTTTACGGTCAAGGGCTTAGCGATATCTCCTTCGGCACGGATTCCACTTTTGAAGTTATTACGTGGAATATTGAATGGTTTCCTAAAAATGGAACTATAACTGTAGATTCGGTAAGCAAAATATTAGAATCACTAGATGCAGATTTGTTTGCTTTGCAAGAAATAGACGATACAGCCGTATGTAGACAAATGATAAACAATCTCCCCGCCTACGAGCTACACATTGCCGATGGCTGGTTTGGAGGCCTTGTATACGTATATAAGACGAGCACAATAAATGTTCAGTCCATTTATAAAATCTATGATACTTCGCCATTTTGGAATGCCTTTCCTAGGTCTCCCTTAGTTATAGAGTTCACATTTATGGGGGAAGAGTTTATTGTAATAAATAATCATTTCAAATGCTGTGGTGATGGCGTACTAGATATTGGCAATTCCTCAGATGAGGAAGCTAGGCGTTATGAGGCTAGCTCGTTGCTCAAACAATATATCGATACAAACCTCTCTAACTCAAGAGTTATTGTAACAGGAGATCTAAACGATATATTAACAGATGTAAATTCAAACAACGTATTCCAAATGTTTATAGATGACTCTGCCAATTATTTATTTGCAGATTATGCAATTGCTAGTGGCCCATCCGCTGATTGGTCGTATCCGGGCTGGCCATCTCACCTTGATCATATCTTAATTACAAACGAAATTTTCAATGAATTTTCAGATCCTATATCAGAAATACAGACAATAAAAGTGGATAATTTTATGGCAGGAGGATTAGCAAATTATGATTATTATATTTCTGATCATCGTCCTGTAGGATTAAAAATTAAAGTTAATTCAAGCGCGCAGAGTTTAACCGAAGTGCCGAGCACTAATATTAAGTTTTTCCCCAATCCAACAAATGGGCATTTATCAATAGACTTAACAGAATCTAAACAAGCAACAGAAATCAAAATCATTGATTTATATGGAAAATTAATATACTCTATGCATTATCAAGGAGGCCAATTTGTTGATATAAAATTTGAAGGGCCTGCAGGAATATATTTACTGAGTATTGAGTCGGGTAATAATAAATATGTGACTAAATTAGTAAAGAAATAAATTATCTAATTCTTATGGTTTGCAATGCTAGAATTCTGATAATTATTGGAATGCATAGCAGTGGAGGTGTTGAAGATCATTTTGTTGAGGTTGGGAAAATGGTTATTATTGGTTCTGGAACACAAAGAGATGTAATATTTATTTTTGATGTGACGAATTAAAGGAGTCCATAAATTTTGTATATTTGATGTACCTTTATAATTCGACTTAGGCAGGCGATTATTTTTTATGCATAAGCCGTCAGACGGTCTAAAAAGCCCAATTTCTGCGTTATGCTACTTTTTGTAAATGCTCATATACCTTAGTATACTGCGCTTTACAAAAAAGCAGCAAGCCTTGAACTTTTAAGCCACTCTGTATAGTTATTAGACAGACTGCCGTTGTATAACAATGAGCGACACAATAAAATACTAACCTAAAATAGAAATTATTATGAAATATTTTTTAATTACAATTGCAGGATTACTAATTCTAACATCTTCTGTTTTTGCTCAAAAAAAAGACCACCTTCTGATTGCTAAATACGAAAGTGATGAGGCTTGGGCTCAGAATGATAATAATAGTAGCATACAGGAAATTAATAATTCAAACAACAGTTCAAAAAGCAATTCAAGGTCATTTTTAATTCAGGTAGGTGCAAGTTCGTATAATTTTTATGACCCAAGTTTATACGGAGAACATGTTATTATCGAATCAAATGGCGCATATATTGGCAC